>DBGEDL010000121.1:0-1128 GCA_048375035.1 Collinsella sp. | reverse complement strand
GCGTCGGGCGAGAGCGCCACGCCCTCGCCGGCCAGCACCGGGCGCACCACCTGCTCCACCACGTCGGCGCGCAGCCGCTCGTAGGGCGCCTCCTCGGCGTGCTGCGTGGACACGACCACCTTCTCCACCCACTTCGGCGCGCCGTCCTCGTAGCGCACGCTCACCTGGGTCTTGCCGTCGGGGCGCAGGTAGTCGAGCGTGCCGTCCTTGCGCACGGCGGCGAGGCGCTCGCTCATGCGCTGGGCCAGGTAGATGGGCATGGGCATGAGGGTGCTCGTCTCGTCGCAGGCGTAGCCGAACATCATGCCCTGGTCGCCCGCGCCGATGCGCTCGTAGGGGTCGTCCGCGGCCCCGCCGTGGGCCGCCTCCCAGCTCTCGTCCACGCCCTGCGCGATGTCGGGGCTCTGCTCGTGGATGGCGTTCACCACGCCGCAGGTGGTGCCGTCGAAGCCGTACTTGGCGCGGTCGTAGCCGATGCCGCACACCACCTCGCGCACGATGGCCGGCACGTCCACGTACGCCTGCGTGCGGATCTCGCCCGCCACGGCCACGAGCCCCGTGGTCGCAAGCGTCTCGCACGCGCAGCGCATCCGCGACACGTCGGCGGGCTGCCCGCTGGGGGCGATGTAGCCCTCGCGCTCGAGCTCTATCTCCTTGGAGATGATGGCGTCCAAGATGGCGTCCGATATCTGGTCGCACATCTTGTCGGGATGCCCCTCGTTGACGGATTCGGACGTGAACAGGTAGGATTTTGGCAAAGCGATCGATAAGCTTGGCCTTTGCTCTATCGTCATTTCAATTCTCTCTATACTTTAGATTGCCCATTATCCAGCTTATTTAGGTTGATGACCCTTATTGGACGTCCATCTTGCTCGACAGCTCCTTTTTTAAAGCCTGATATGACTCTTCGCTCATTGCGTGCTCCATGCGACAGGCATCCCTTTGTGCAATTTCAGTCGGAATGCCAAGGTTGGTAAGAACCTTGAAGAAGAAGCAATGGCGGTCGTAAACTCTTTCAGCGATTTTGCGTCCCCCATTTGAAAGGCGAACCAAACCTCGAGGCCTAAATTCAACATATCCTTCCGCGCTCAAGGAGGACAACCAGGTGATTTCGCTGGCTTACGGAGC
>DBGEDL010000120.1:0-13808 GCA_048375035.1 Collinsella sp. | reverse complement strand
GCCCGGAACGCAACGGCATTGCGCCCGGGGCTCGTCGTTTTTCTTCTCAACTATTTTTTTAAAGCAGATAAATTGATTTCTGCTTATTTTTCTGCGTAAAAAATGTCAGCGCCACTGCTTCGATGCCCTTTGGTCAGTCGTTAGCAAAACTTGCAAAAGTTAGCAAAACTTGCAAAAATTAGCAAAACTTGCAAAGGAGCTACCATGGAGTACAGCAAGAACCCCTTTACCCCAACATTTGGAAGCGTCCCTCCCTTTCTAGCGGGTCGCGAGCATATCCTGCGTGACATCAACCGTGGCTTTATCAACGGCCCGGGAGATCCCAACCTGTCGACTATTTTTACGGGCGCAAGGGGAACGGGCAAGACGGCGCTTCTCTCGCTCCTTTCAGAAACGGCGCTTGAACACGACTGGATCGCAGCAAATGTCTCCGCCATGCCAGGCATGCTCGAAGATATTATCGAGCGAACCAAAGAAGCCGCAGATAGCTACCTCTCACAGCCTCACGCGCGCATAAACGGTGTTCAAATTGGCCCAGTGGGCATCGATTGGACATATGCTCAAGAGGCTCAAGGCAACTGGCGCACGCGCATGAATGGCATCTTTAAGCAACTCGAAAAACATGACATCGGACTTCTCATCACCATCGATGAAGTCACCGTCGATCTCGAAGAAATGCTTCAATTTGCCTCTGTTTACCAGCACTTTGTACGCGAAGGTAAAAAAGTTGCCCTACTCATGGCAGGACTGCCCTACAAAGTATCGGCGTTGCTGCGTAACGATTCCGTCTCGTTCCTCAGACGTTCCCAATATCATCAGTTGGGACGAATCACTGACGTTGAAATTGCAAACGCATTCCGCAAAACCGTTGAGGCCGGAGGCCGCTCAATCACGCCAGAAGCGCTCGAGGATGCCGTGAAGGCCGTCGACGGATTTCCCTATATGATGCAGCTCGTCGGATATCGCACATGGGATGTTTCGGAGAACTCGCCCAAAATCAGTGCACCTGATGTACAGCAGGGTTCTCTGCTTGCCCGCATGGAGCTGCGCGATCGAATTCTCGAAACGACCTATCGGGAGCTTTCCGATAAAGACATTGAGTTTTTGCTCGCGATGCTGCCCGATTCTGGCCCCAGCAGGGTCTCGGAGATAGCCAAACGCATGGGCGTCGCCAGCAACTACGCAAGCCAATACAAACGCCGCCTCCTGGAGGACGGCGTCATTGGAGAGCGCGGGCGTGGTCTCGTTGGCTTTGACATTCCCGCGTTCAGGGAGTTCCTGAGCGAGAAGGCCTCCTAGCACGCCAAGATTGTCCGCAAGGGCAACGGCGCATGGCAATCAACGATTCACCTGGCAAGGACGGCAAGTACTTCAAATAATGCTGATTGCCATGCGTTCTTCTTGTCCTTAGGCGAGCTTGCGAGCGAGCTCTCGCACCTCTTCCAACTTGGGCGACGATACCATGCTGTCGCGCTCGGTCATACCGCTGATGGTGACAATGCCCTGGTCCTCCCACTTGCAGTACGCGCACGCTGACTTGTACATAGTGATCGCCGCATCATAGACGCCCTCGCTGTGGCTATCGAGCAAAAGGGCCGTCTTGGTGAACGGGAATCCCGTGGCACCGAAGGCATACAGACGGTCGATGGCGGCCTTTTCCTGCGCGGTGATATCGAACCAGTAGATAGGCGAGGCGAAGACGACCATGTCAGCCGTCTTCAGCGCCTCGACCACACCGGCCATGTCATCCTTCTGTACACAGGTGCCCTCATGGGTAAAGCAGTACTGGCATCCCAGACAACCAGCGATCTTCTTGCCGGCAACGCGGATGACCTCGACTGTATGGCCGGCCTCGCGCGCGGTCTCGGCAAACGCCTCGACCATAGTGTCGGTATTGGCGCCCTTACGCGGGCTGCCGCTCAATACAACGATATTCATAGGAATCTCCCTTCTTCATGCCGCAGGCGCACGATGATTCGGGACAGGTTTTCGTTAGCACCCTCGTAGCGGTTCTCCGCCCCCTAAGCAGCATGTCCGCTACGAAACGACCGTCTTGTAATAAGCGCCGAAGTCTGCCAACGAGTCCACGACGGGCATCATCTGGCGGCCGAGCTCGGTAAGGCCATACTCAACGCGGGGAGGATTCTCGCCATAGTCGTGGCGAAAGACCAGCCCATCATCCTCCATCTGTCGCAGGCTGTCGGTAAGCACCTTCTGAGAGATCCCCTCAAGGTCGCGGCGCAACTCGTTGAAACGCCAGGGGCGTACGCGCAAGTTACGGATAATGAGCAACTTCCACTTGCCGCCAATGAGCGCTACCGCCGTTGCGACCGGACACTCCGGAAGTTCCTCTTTCGCCATCATGGGAGACCCGACCTCCTTGACCATACCGGTTTCACAAAAAAGTACGCAGTTACAAATATGTGCGTACTCGTATTTGCATGCGCCTTCGCGTTGAATATAACTCACGCAGGAGATGCCTGCAAGGCAAATCAACCCAAAGAGAGGAACCATTATGGCTAATTATGCAAAGACCCACATCGCCAATGAGAGCCGCGTTGAGCTGCACGAAGTGCTCGGGCTTACCGGGGCAGAGGTGAGTGTCAACAATCTTCCCGCCGGCGCTGGCGTTCCGTTTGTCCATGCACACAAGGAAAACGAGGAGATTTATGGCGTGCTCGAGGGCGCGGGCTCGGTCACGATCGACGGTGAGGATATCGAGCTTGCAGCCGGCGACTGGCTGCGCATTTCCCCCGCCGCACACCGTCAGTTCCGCGCCGCATCCGACTCGGGCATCACATACGTCTGCATCCAGGTCAAGCAGGGATCCCTTGATGCCTTCACGGCCGACGACGCTATCATGTTCTAATTCGCGATTGGTGTGCAAGGGGCCGATACCGCTCGCATGCCTCCTTCGGAATAGGCGCTGAGCAGCTCCTGGGCGTGGGCGAACTCAGGCCCTCGCCTCCAACCGAGCAGACGGTTGACCGCGAGATTTCCCTGAACGTTGTGAACGAAGAGCAAAGAGGCGTCTGCCAGCCCCAGCTCCCGGGTCGCCCGGTGAAGGCGAGGAAAAAGGGCACGAAGGGAGCGAAGAGCGTTCCGTCAGGAAGTCGGAACGCTCTGTTTGCATTTTTGGGATCGTCCCAAACCCTTGCCAGCTCTGTGGCGGATGCCGAAAGCTGCAGATCGATTATCTGCGGATTGTATTAATCCAGGCTTGAATATCTTTCTCAGAAGTACGGAGCATAGATTCATCGAACTGCACATCGAGGCCCGGCTTCACGATTGCGCCTTTGCAGGCTTCCTCAAAGTCCTTCAGCGCGTGTCCCAGCCAGCCGCCATTGGTGGCAAACGGATACACGATCTTCCCGGTCAGGTCAGCCCGCTCCAGGAAACTGCGCATGGCGGGCGCAAAGGTGTACCACCAGACAGGAGAGCCCAGGATGATGGTGTCGTAATCTCTCCAGCCAATGTGCAGCGGCTTCAGTTCCGGGCAATAACCCTCGGCAATCTCACGCTGCCCCTGATTGACAACCTCATCATAATCGCCATCGTAGGGAACAACCGTATCCATACGAGCAATATCCCCGCCGATTTCCCTCTGGATCACCTCGGCGATGCGCTTCGTGTTGCCTCCGTAGGAGTAGTACAGAATCAAGGTTTTCATTTCACGCTTTCTCCTCATGCAAGAGGCTTTCCGCTGAACACGGGAAATGCGCTGAATTCACCATAGTTGGCGATGCGCTCCATGTTCTTGAGAGTTTCCATGTCTTCCTCGGAGATCGCGAAATCCACGTCTGCGTTGCTTTCCATGTGGGCGGGATCTGCCGTCTTGGGAAGCGCGACGGCTCCAAGCTGAAGGACATAGCGGATGCAGAGCTGGGCGGCAGATACGCCGTACTTCTCTGCTATCTTAACGATCGCCGGATTCTTCAGCGCCTCGCCGTGGGCGATGGGAGAGTATGCCTCCACCTGAATGCCCTGTGCTTTGCAGAAGTCCACCAATGCCGAATCGGTGTTGGTGATGTGCAGGAGGATCTGATTGACCATGGGCATCACGCGGCAAGAGCCCAGGAGGTTCTCGAGGTCATCTTGCAGGAAGTTGGACACACCGATTACCTTGACCTTGCCCGCCGCCTGCGCATCCTCCAACGCACGCCAGACCTCCTTGTTCTCCTCGAAATAGCGCTTTTCCACACGGAAGTCGCTCCACGGCTGGGGAGAGTGGATGATCATCTGGTCGAGGTAGTCGAGCCCCATCCTCTCCAGCGTCTCATCGATGGACTTCGCCGCATCCTCGTAGGTCTTCAGCTCTGCCGCGATCTCGCTGGCGACGAACAGCTCTTCCCGGCGAACGCCGCAGGTGCGCACGCCCTCGCCGACGCCGCGTTCGTTTCCGTAGGCCTGTGCGGTGTCGATCAGGCGATAGCCCAGCTTTACCGCCTCGCGAACGGCTTCCGCCGCCTCGGCATCGTCGATGAACCAGGTGCCCAGTCCCAGCTTGGGAACCTGAACTCCGTTTACCAACGGGTAGGTTTCATTCAAGATCATCGTTCTAATCCTCGCCCCAGATATCCTTTGCCATGCGGAAAACCGCCCATGCCTTGGGCCAGCCGCAGTAGAAGGCTGCATGGGTCACGACCTCCGCGATTTCTTCTTTTGTAATACCGTTCTTCTTTGCCTCCGTCAGGTGATAGCGGAAGCTCTCATCGGTAAGCCCCTGAGCCATCAGTGCGACGACGGTCACGAGGGAGCGGTCGCGAAGGCTGAGCTGCCCCTCTCGGCTCCAGACCTCTCCGAAGAGCACGTCATCGTTCAGTTCCGCGAATTTCGGGGCGAATTCGCCCAGGGCATCTCTGCCTGCCGTCTGCTTGACTGCCATGTTTCGTTCCTCCCTACAGCCTTGCGTACTCTTCGTGGGATACCGGCTCGCACCACTCGTTCTCGCAATTCTCGCCGGGAACCTCCACGGCGATATGGCTGAACCAGCTGTCCTTCTTCGCTCCGTGCCAGTGCTTGACGTTGGCGGGGATCATCACAACGCTGCCCTCGTGCAGACTGACGGCGGCCTTGCCTTCCTCCTGGTACCAGCCTTCGCCAGCCGTACAGAGTAGGAGCTGACCGCCTCCTTTGTCCGCGTGATGGATATGCCAGTTGTTGCGGCATCCCGGCTCGAAGGTCACGTTGGCGGCGAACAGGCCGCCTTCCGGATCGGTCAGCGGATTCAGGAACGAATCGCCGGTGAAGTACTGGGCATAGGCGGTGTTCGCCGTTCCCGTGCCGAATGCGTTGACCTTCTCGAACTGCTCTTTTCGTTCATATCTCATAATTGAAACCTCCTGCTTAGAATTATCGATTCACGCCATAGCGCAGCCAGACCGCCCCGCCGTCCATGGCCTTCGCCTCTTTCAGCGTGAAGCCAAGGGCCTTGCTCTCCGAAATGCCTTCTGCGGCTCGGAAAACCGGCGGCGTATCCGGGCTCCCGTCTGCCGCCGCCAACACGATGCTGATCTCATCGCACATCCCCGCTTGCAGGAACGACCAGTTAAGCACGCCGCCACCGCCCAGCATCAGGGTCTCGATGCTGAATTCTTCTTTCAGCTTGGAAAGGGCCAGGCCGTGATCCAGCTCCGTTTCTCCCGCGATGATGTACGAGATTCCCAGCTTTCTCAAAAATGCCCTGTAGGCGTTGCCGACCTGCTCTGTCGGCACCTCGACGACATGGGCAGTAGTATCCACATAGCGCAGGGTGCTACTTTTCCACCCCAGCTTGCCGTGGGGGTCCACGGAGACATAGAACATTCCGAAGTCCGGCTGCGCGATGAAATCACCTGCCGGAACGGCCGGCACATCTTCGTCCAGGTCCGGCTTCCTGTAGAAGGTGAAATTGTCGTCCGTTGTCACCCTGCCGGACAGCCAGCCCTGGTGATGGTAAAAGGGCTCTTTCCCGAAGGCGATGTCATAGAACGCATCGCCCGCCGCTCTGCCCTGCGGCGTTCCCATGTAACCGCCCATGATCTTTCCGTCCAAAGCGCACATCATGTGGCAGAAAACATACGGCCTGTTCACGTTCGATTCCCCTCCTTATGATTGACAAACATTCTGTTTGGAAGCATGCTTCCTTTGAACTTCATGTGCATCCTAGAACTTGAAGTTAACTTTAAGTCAAGGGGATTCTGGAATAACTCGGAGGGGTTTCAGATGGTCTATACGGTGGGGGAAATGGCGAAACTGCTGGGGGTTGCAGCGTCCACCTTGCGCTACTACGACAAGGAGGGGCTGCTGCCCTTCGTGGAGCGCTCCTCCGGTGGCATTCGCATGTTCCGGGAATCGGATATCGAATGGCTGCAGGTGATCGGCTGCATGAAGAAAGCCGGGATGTCCATCAAGGACATCCGGCAGTACATCGAGATGGCGCTGCAAGGAGACGACACCATCGATTTGCGCCTTGCCATGTTCCGGCGCCAACAAGAAGTTCTGAAACAGCAGATGGCGGAATTGCAGCACACCATGGAGATGGTGGATTACAAGTGCTGGTATTACGAAACGGCGAAGGAAGCGGGTACGGTCGATGCCCCGCAGAAGATGGAGCTTGCCGAAGTCCCGGAACGCTTTCGGAAGATTCGGCAGGAGCTGCGCACTGCGCCGGGGACTGCGGCAACGATATGACAAGACTGCCTAGGCAACGGCAGTCAACCGCCTTGCTCGCCTTGGGGTAGATGCTGCAACCGAGCGTGGTGACCTTGAAGGTCCTGCCGTGGTAGCTCAGCTTGCTGGGGACCGCGTAGACCCGCTTGGTCTTCGCGCTGTAGGCCGGCTCGGCGAAGAGGCTCTCGATGCCGACGGTCCCCTTTGCCAGCGACAGGACCCGCGCCTCTGCCCATGCACTCTTGTCGGCCTTGACGTACAGGTACGTGTCCTTCTTGAACGGCACCACGCTCGCCCCTGTCGTCAGATGAGAACCTTCGGGGACGTATCCCTGACGGACAGAAGCGGCGCGAGCTCCCTCTCGAGCGTCGATTCGGAGCTGATGTCGTCACTTACCTGGATGTAAACAAGCTCCGACCCCTCTTCGCAACGAAGTCAACCTCCTTTTGCTACAGCTTCCCGACGTAGGTCTCGTACCCTCGCCTCATCAGCTCCAGGAAGACCGCGTTCTCGTACATGCGGCCCCAGTCCATGTCGCGCGTTCCCAGAACCGCATAGCGCATTCCCGAGTCGCATACGTAATGCTTCGCCTGCGTGCTCAGGCACTTCTTCCCCTTGATGTCTTAGCGCTTCGCCTCATAGAAGGCGAAAGCGTCGCGGAGGTACGAGATATAGCGCCCGACGGTGACGTGGTTGGTGGGAACCCTGTTGGCGCCGAGGACGTTGGCGATGTTGTTGGGCGAGTTGAGGTTGCCGGAATTGTCCATCATGTACTCGGCCAGCCTCTCCAACACGGTGGAGTCGGTACGTATTGCGGTCTACCCAAGCCATAATCCACTCCTTCTCGGTTTCGAAACTCGATTATTTCTAAAGTTTCGAAACCGAGAAGGCAATGTACACAAGGATGCATCGAGGAGCGAATCCCAGTAGCGCCATGTCAGCAGCGATGCCGGGCGCATTCGCACGTGCTACAATCCAACCACCAGAGATGAAAACACAGTCCCCGTCGGGTAGTCGTGGGCGTGCGCTAGTCCGCATCAGTAACCTGCCTCCTTGGTTGTCCCTTCTCTGCATGGTCATTTACATAAAGGAGGAACCAACCATGCAGATCAGTGTGTCGTCCACCCTGACCGTATATCACGACGGTCAATTCTGGGTCGGGCTGGCGGAGCATGTCGAGGACGGCAGATACGGCGTCGCCCGCATCGTCTTCGGCGCGGAGCCATCCAATGAGGAAATCCTGCATTTCATTACAGGCAAATGGACAAAGCTCTCCTTCTTCGGCGACGACGTTACTGAAACAAGCAGGCCCGTGAAGAACCCCAAGAGGCGCGCTCGCGAGGCAGCGAAAGCCCTTAAGCGGCCCGCGGTGAGCACCAAGGCACAGCAAGCGCTCGCGAATCAGCATGAGACAATGAAACGGGAGTCGGCTCAAGCAAGAAGCCAGCGTCGCGCGGATGAGGCGGAGGCGCGCTTCGAGCAGCGAAAGCTGAAGCGCAAGCAGAAGCATCGTGGGCATTGATCGGCGCCGACATGGGCCCTGACGTGAACAGGGCTACATCTCCTGTTCAAAAAACGAGGGAGGCCATATCGACCTCCTTCGCAAAGGGCAATTTACTTTCTCACTCAATAGTTAGAAACTCTCTCCAGTTTTTTCAGTTTGTCGCGGTTTGCCTTAGTTTGTCCTATTTACACTCAGTCTTAATAATTGCCGCGAATCCATGGGGTCAAATTTGGGCCACGGTTTTTCGGGTCATCCGAAGCGTTTTCGTGGGTCACGGTGGGTCACGGCTTTGCTAGGGAAACGCTGATTAATTCAGCCGACTTTGCCCCGTCTGCCACCCCGACAAAATAAGGTTAGCCTCATCTTACTGCATGATTCGTGTGTTATAGTTAGATGGCTCTAACTGTTTGGGGGCGACAGCCATGCATGAACGCGAGGGTTTCTGGGACAAGAATGCCGGTCGGTATGACCGTTTCATGCGAAACGACCGGGCGGCGTATGAGAAGATGTATGGGCTGATCCGGCCGGTAGTGAAAGCAAAAACCGTACTGGAGGTTGCCACCGGCACGGGGCTTATCGCAAAGAGCATCGTGAATGCGGCGGCACACATCGAGGCTACAGACGCTTCTGCAAAGATGATCCTTGAAGCAAAGCGGGACAATCAATCCGCAAAGCTGCACTATTCCGTACAAGATATGTTCCGCCTGCCCTATGCACAGAAGTCCTTCGAAGTGGTGATCGCGTCCAACGCGCTTCACATAGTGCCGCATCCGGAAAAGGCACTGCAAGAAATCAGGCGGGTGCTGAAGGACGACGGCGTGCTCATCGCGCCAACCTTCACCCACGCGGGGAACTCGGTTTCCGGCAAGGCAAAAGCCTTTTTCATGAGTATGGCGGGATTCCCCCTCCACAGCAGGTGGACAAGCGAGGAATACCTACGCTTCCTGCGTCAAAACGGTTGGGCGGTGCAGAAAAGCGCGGTGCTGAAGGCCTCGTTCCCGTTGACCTATGCGGAATGCACGAAATCGGAGGGGCCAGATGTCGTTCTTTGAAAACACCCGCAAGCCCGTAGGCCTCGGCGGAAAACTTATGGTTGCCATGATGAATCTGGGCCACAGCCCTGTGGCGCGGTGGGGACTTCGATTTCTAAGACTTGCGCCAAACGCCAAGGTGCTAGATTGCGGCTGCGGCGGCGGGGCGGGCATTTTTGCATCCATCCTGCACATGGCGATAGGCATGACGGTCATAGCGGCTGTGCTGGCGGCAATTGTGACAGATTTTATTCACTGAGGAAGAAACCTATGAAATGTAAAATTGAGAAAAACACCGTTCAGGAGACGCTGATCCTCCCGCTGTATTCCCGGAAGCTGTGTACGGAGCTGTACCCGAACCTTTATAGGGATGAAACAGCGGTTCGTCTGCTCGACCAAATCGACTACGACTTTTCAGAGGCAGAGAAAAACTCCCGCAGCCTGATGCAGCGCTTTGGTGCGCTGGAGGTGGCCACACGGCAGAGTGATCTTGCTTTCGAGGTGCGGGATTACCTGAAAGGCCACCCCAATGCGGCGGTGGTCAATCTGGGCTGCGGGCTGGACAACACCGGCAGAACCTGCGACAACGGTAGATGCAAGATCTACAATCTGGACTTCCCGGATGTGATTGCCTTGCGGCAGCAGCTACTGCCCGCCGGGGATCGAGAACAAAATATCCCCTGCGACCTGAAAGACACCGCATGGTTTAGCAAAGTCGATGCCTCCGGCGGGGCGGTGTTCTTTGCCTCCGGGGTGTTCTATTACTTTCTGACCCAGCAGGTCCGGGAACTGGTGCGGGGGATGGCGGACGCTTTCCCCGGCAGCGTGCTGGTCTTTGATGCTGCCAATCGGACGGCGGTAAAGATGATTGCAAAAACATGGCTTAAGACTGCAAAAATCAAGGATGTGGGGGCATATTTTGCGGTTTCGGATGCCGCCAAGGAAATCGGCACGTGGGACAGCCGTCTGCAGGTCACAAGTCGCGGCTATATGCTGGGCTACAACGATTTGAGGGACCCTTCTGTCAGCGGTTTTTTCCGGTTTCTCGCAAGGGTCGGTGACAACGGGATGAAAATGCAAATCGTGAAAATAAGATTTTGAGAGGCGAAAACGAAGCGCATTCACTTTGACGTTGAAGAAGACGGCTTTTACTGCACATATTGGGCGTGCAAGGACACGATCAATGCGTGTGCACCCAAATACCCGCGGGACTGACAATGGGGCGTTTAGCTGCATAATAGTTACCAGTTAGAAACCCTCGGGTTTGCGGGGCAGGATCGTGAAAGCGATTCTGCCCTATTTTTTTCCTCTGTCTGCTCCAAATCAAGTAGTTCGAAGATAGCCTGTAGGTGTCCTCATGGGCGCCTTTTATTTTCAGGGAGTCAGTCTCTCGTTCTTCGGTGGCAAACCGGCTGAGGCAAGCAAGCCCGCGAAGAACCCCAAGCGGCGCGCTCGCGAGGCAGCGAAAGCCCTTAAACGGCCCGCGGTGAGCACCAAGGCACAACAGGCGCTCGCGGCACAGCGGGAAGCGATGAAGCGGGAGTCGGCTCAAGCAAGAAGCCGACGCCGTGTGGAAAAGGCTGATGCGCGCTACGAACAGAGAAAACTGAAGCGCAAGCAGAAACATCGCGGGCATTGATCGCTATTTGCAGCAAGGCAAACCATATACAGCAGCGGCGCCAGTTCCACTTGAAGCCGACGCCGCGTAGACGCTGATGGTGACGGCTATGCACGGGCACGGGCGCGCCACCGCACTTCACAGCTTGTTTCTCAAGTATTTGGGACGCACACGCGGCGTTCAAAAATGCGGAGCGACTCCGCATGGCTCGAGACTGAGCCGAGATGCCCTACTTCTCGCCCTCCAGCAGTCCCACGATGCGGTCGATGTCGACGGCAAAGCGAGGCCTTCCCTCGCGCTCGTAGCGGTCGAGGTATGCCTGGCACTCGGAGACAATGCGCTTGGTGTTGCCATCGATGATGCGCTGGAGCGTCTCGTAGTAGGCCGAGCCCTCGGTCCTGAAGCGGCGCTGGTAGGCCTTGGTTATGGGGAACATCTTGATGTAGTGGATGCCGTGGCGGCAGCCGGGGCGCGTCGTGGGGCGGGGTGGCAACGCAAAGTACTGGTCTTTGGGCACGTTAGGGGCGATGTTGGAACGCAGCGGCACGGCGAAGTCCCTGCGCTTCCCGCGGAAACGCAGCCTCACCACCACGATGCAGGGGCGATTGTGCTTAAGCATGAGCTCGCGGTCGCCATCGACGAGGTCGAAGAAGTCCTGGGAGATGGATACGATCTTCATCGGTTACGCCCCCTTCATACGAAGCGGGGCCCGCATCGCTGCAGGCCCCTACAGGTGGGCGATATTCTACGCCTTGCGGCACCCCGTCGCCCACGGAGGTTAAACGTACACGTAAGCCGTACTCTGAAAGCCGCGGCTTCCGGCAAGTAGTTTATACCACGAAAGGTCGCTTTCAATGCGCATAGCTCGCAAAATAACACTCGCTGGGCCGGCACCCCTGGCCGTTACCCTCCAATCTTCATTGGAGTCAGCAGGTCAATTCATATAGTTATGGGGGTGTATCCTAAAGGGAATCAAATTAATACCCCCATAACTAAGGAATTTACTATTCCCACTCGATCGTCGCCGGCGGCTTGGACGTGATGTCGTAGCACACGCGGTTGGCGCCGGGAACCTCGGCAACGATGCGGCCAGAGATGCGGGCCAGTACGTCATAGGGCAGCTTAGCCCAGTCGGCGGTCATGGCATCGCTGGACTCGACGGCACGCAGGATGATCGGGCGCTGATAGGTGCGCTCGTCGCCCATAACGCCGACGGACTTAATGTCGGGCAGAACCGCGAAATACTGCCAGCAGCTGTGCTCGGAGTTGCGCTCGCCGGTCTGCTCAAACAGGCGCTGGTTGTAGGCGTCGAGCTCCTCGCGCACGATGGCATCGGCGTTCTTGAGGATCTCGAGCTTCTCCTTATCGACCGCACCGATGATGCGGATGGCCAGACCCGGGCCCGGGAAAGGCTGGCGGAACACGATATGGCCCGGCAGGCCCAGCGCCAGACCAAGCGCGCGGACCTCGTCCTTAAAGAAATGGTCGAGCGGCTCAATGAGGTCGAAGTGCACGCCATCGGGGAACGGGATCAGGTTGTGGTGGCTCTTGATGGTGGCCGTCTTGCCGCCCGTCTTGCGAGCGCCGGACTCGATGATGTCGGGGTAGATGGTGCCCTGAGCCAGGTACTTGACCGGCTTGCCGTCGGTCTCGAGCTGCTGCGCCACGGCGAAGAACTCTTTCCAGAACTGCGTACCGATGATGCGGCGCTTCTCCTCGGGCTCGGTCACGCCGGCCAAAAGCTCGGCATAGCGGTCCTCGGCGTGGACGTGGATAAAGTCGACGTCAAACTGCTTGGTGAAGACCTCCTCCACCTGCTCGGGCTCGCCCTTGCGCAGCAGACCGTGGTTGATGAACACGCAGGTCATCTGCTTGCCCACGGCACGAGCGCCCAGGGCGGCCACGACGGAGGAGTCGACGCCACCGGACAGGGCCAGAATCACGCGGTCGTCGCCGACCTTCTCGCGGAACTCGGCCGTCATGGTCTCGACCAGGTTGTCCATGCTCCAGTTGGGCTCCAGGCCGCAAATCTCAAACAGGAAATTGCTCAGCAGCTGCTGACCGTACTCGGAGTGCTTGACCTCGGGGTGGAACTGCGTGGTGAAAATCTTGCGCTCGACGCACTCCATGGCGGCAACCGGGCACACGTCGGTGCTGGCGGTAACGGTAAAGCCCTCGGGCACCTCGGAAACGGCGTCGCGGTGGCTCATCCACACGGTCTGCTCCATGGGCGTAGAGTTAAAGAGCTTGGCACCAGCCGTGCGCGTGATGGTGGCGCGGCCGTACTCGCCTACCTCGGAGTGGCCGACCTTGCCGCCGAGCGTCACGGCCGTGATCTGATGGCCGTAGCAAAAGCCCAAGACGGGAAGGCCCAGGTCAAAGATGGCGGGATCGATAGACGGAGCGTCCTCGGCATACACGGAAGCCGGGCCGCCGGAAAGGATGAGCGCAGAGGCGTTCATTTCGCGAATCTCGTCGGCCGAGATGTCGCAGGGGACAATCTCGGAATACACGTTGAGGTCGCGGACGCGGCGGGCAATGAGCTGACCGTACTGCGCACCAAAGTCGAGTACGAGGACCTTTGCGGAAGCCTTTTGATCCATGGTTCCCCCTCTTGTTGGCGGGGAGCCGGTGCCCACCCGCGTGAATGAACGAAAATAACCTCCATAGTGTACACGTTATATGGGGTTTCTCGTCCCTCGCAGCCATCAGCGCACGGCAAACGCACGACCTGGGCCCCTATCTGACGGCAATTGAAGTGTTACCAGACGTGGTTGATTTCCGATCTCAGCCGAACACATTGAGCAAATAGGCCATTCCCGCAGCTAGCCGAACGCCCCCGCGGCCCCTCCTGGGGTCCGGGGGCGCCGTTTTCCCAGTTGAAGGAACGGTGGAGATGTGTTTCGATGGGTCCGGTGGCCATGCTCCGCCCTCCGCCCGGCACCTCTTCCCAGACTCAGCCGGACGGTCGGTCCGCCTATTCCTTTTTTCCCTTCAGGCTAGG
>DBGEDL010000119.1:0-25023 GCA_048375035.1 Collinsella sp. | reverse complement strand
GCGCCGGTTTGACCGGCCCGCCACGGGTCAATCTGCAGTGCGGCCCGAACCCCGTGAGGGCCGGCGCCTTTAGACGCGTGCCGGAAATCCAAGGGTTATACCCTAAGAGCAAACCACCCCTTTTAGGGGTGGTTTTGATTTATGCCGAGGGGCTTCCTACCGCGGCAGGCGAATCGTAAAGCGGCTGCCGACGCCTTCGACCGAGGTCACGCCGATGACGCCGCCGTGGCTGTCGACGATCCACTTGGCAATGGCGAGCCCCAGGCCCGAGCCCTGCGCGCCGGCATCGCGCGCGTTATCGGCGCGGTAGAACCGCTCAAACGCATGAGCTGCGGATTCCTGGTTCATGCCGATGCCCTCGTCCTCAACACTTATGTCGATTGAGCCCGCGCCCACATTCGGCGTCACGCCAAAGGTGATGATCGTACCCGCATTCGAATACTTGGCGGCATTTTGCACGATTACGCGCAGGGCCTGCTTCACGAGCGCCACGTCAACCGACGCGTTGTAGCGCGGGTCGCTGGCAAGCGAGACATCGTACGCCAGGCGGTACGCATGCCCAGAATCAATCATCTGTGACTCCTCGCATACCTCGCCGACGAGTGCAGCCAGATTGGTATCCACGCGCCGCAGTACGGTGCGGCCGGCATCGCCGCGAGCCAAAAACAGCAGCTGCTCAACGAGCTCCTGCATGTGTTCGCTTTCGGCCTTGAGTGAGGCGATGGATTCCGCCAGCACGTCCGGGTCGTCTTTGCCCCAGCGGTCGAGCATGTTCACGTAGCCCTGAATCACCGCGATGGGCGTGCGCAGCTCGTGACTTGCGTCGTTGACAAAGCGCATCTGCTGCAGCTTGGCCTCTTGCATTTGGCGCAGTAGGCGGTTGAGTGCGACTTCGATGCTCGCCAGGTCGGCGTCGCCGGTGGTGACGCTCGGCGAGTCGACGCTTGCACGCTCGATGGCCTGCTCGAGCGTTTCCATCTTGCCGCCGGCGAGCTGCCTGCGGCCGAGCTCGTCCACGCGCAGTGCCAGATCGTTGAGCGGCGCCATGGTGCGGCGCACGCGGCGGGTGCCGCCGAGCATGTCGAGCACGCTGATGACCTGCCAGCCAACAACAACGATATAGAGGGACCACAGTGCGACGAGGTCCTGCGCGAGGGGGAAAGTCTTGGTGGTACGCGCAAGCTCGACGGTATAGGTGAGCGTTGTCAGGTCCCAGCCGCGCGCGGGCGTCAGCGACATGCTGCGAACGGCGGCGCCGGGGATCCATCCCGCGGTAAACGCGCCATCGGGCAGCGTCTGGTTGTATCCATAGACGAGGATCGCCGCCGCAATAACCAACAGTAACAGATCGAGCCAGATGTGGCTCATCAAGCGGCGCCACATATAGCTCCAGTTGATGGCGCGGGCGATGGAGGTGACGCGCTTGGTCTCGGCGTTACGCGCGGCAGACATAGCCCACCCCGCGCACGGTCTGGATGATGCGGGCGCCGCCGGCGTCCTCGATCTTGGCGCGCAGGTGCGCGATGTGCACGTCGACGTTGTTGGTGTCGCCCACGTATTCGTAGCCCAGCGCTTCGTGCGCGATGCGCTCGCGCGTGAGCACGGTCTCGGCATGCGCCATAAGCAGGGCGAGGACATCGAACTCGCGGGCCGTGAGTGCGATGGGCGAGCCGCCAACCGTGACTTCGCGGCGGTCGGGGTCGAGCGCAACCGAGCCCACGGTGAGCGCGGCGGGGGAGGGCAAGGCGGAAGCTTGGGTCGAGTTGCTGACCGGGGGTACCGCAGCGGCACCCGTAGCGCCCTCCTCGGCCCCAACGCCACCAACGCCCGAAGCCGCCCGCACGGCTTCCGAGCGCTTCAGTGCCACGCGGATCCGTGCGAACAGCTCCTCAATCGCAAATGGCTTGGTCAGGTAATCGTCGGCGCCGGCATCGAGCCCGGCCACTTTGTCCATCACGGCATCGCGCGCGGTGACCATAATCACCGGCACATCCTTGTGCTTGCGGACACGCCGCAAGACCTCCATGCCGTTGAGTTGCGGCAACAGCACGTCGAGCAGAATCAGATCGTAGTCGCGCTCCAGCGCCAGGTCCACGGCAGTGCGGCCATCGGCGGCGTGTTCCACCTGGTAGCCCTCGTGCTCCAGCTCGAGCGTCACAAAGCGGGCGATTTTCTCCTCGTCCTCTACGATCAGGATCCGTGCCATGCGTGCCCCCGTCTGCGATTACTTGTCGTCGTTGAGATTTTGCTTGATGTCGTCCACGGCGTTGGCAGCGCTATCCATAAGGTTGTTGATGCTGCCGGGCACGTCGCCGTCGCTGTCGATGCGGTAGCGCATGCCAAAGAACAGGCCAATCAGCATCAGCCATATCGTGGCGCCCCAGGCAAACAGCGCGACGATGGGAATCAGGATGGGGATGTTGAGGATGATCGCATCGCGGCGCGTGGCGATAAACTTGGTGTCCAGACTCAGGCGGAAGAGCTTTTTGAGGTACTCCCACACGCTGTCCATCTTCTTGGAGAAGTCGGTCTTTTCGCTCGACTTTTCGTAGGCTGCCTGCGCGGCAACCATCTCGGCAGAGGGCTCATCGACTGGCGCGGACTCGGTGGCGGCATGCGCCGACGTGGTCTGGGTCTTGCCCTGCGACTCGAGCCAAATGATGGCATCCAAAACGTTACCGTCGGCAGCGTCGAGCGCCGCCTTGGCATCGGTGTAGCTCACGTTGCACTTGGTGCGGATGGTTTCAACTTTTTCGAGGTCGTCCATGACCTGTCCTTTCGTTCGATGGGCGCGACGCCGGGCGATCTGCCCGGGCGCGAGCGTTGCGTTCGGCGGCCTGCGTGGCGCCGCCCCGCCCTTGGTCGAACTCTATAGTGCAGGTTATAGATTAAGCGATTCTTGAGCCAAGATTAATGTTGGATGAGTTTTTGGGTGGCAGTGGGAAAAGTATTAGACCTCGATAGCGGGAGATGGGGTGCCGGTACAAAACGGCGTCAAGGGTTGGTCGAGCAGGCGGTTTTCAGGCGGCTGGGACATGGCGGGCGGTCGATCGTCTATACTGGTTGGGCTCAACTGGAGAGGTGATAACTAGTTATGAAATCAATCAATGTTGCAGCGGCAATTATTCAGAAGGACGGGAAAATCCTGAGCTGCCAGCGTGGCTACGGCGAGTTTAAAGACGGCTGGGAGTTTCCGGGCGGTAAGCTCGAGCCGGGCGAGACCGGCGAGCAGGCAATCGTGCGCGAGATTCAAGAAGAGCTCGAGGTCACGATCGGTAACCTCGACTATCTTTGCACGGTCGAACACGATTACGAGACGTTCCATCTGTCGATGCAGTGCTACCTAGCTAGCATCCTTTCGGGCGAGTTCAAAGAGCACGCTCACGAGGACATGAAGTGGCTCGATACCAATAACCTGTGGGATGTCGATTGGCTTCCGGCGGACGTTAAAGTCGTTAAGGAACTCGAAAAGAAACTCGGGCTTATGTGAGAAAGGAGCGGACGTCGCATGGTGGCCCGCTCCTTCTTTGTTACTCTGTCTCACTCAGATCGCTGAGCATAAACTCGTAAATATCCTGTCGTACGGGCGCATTGAGTTCATATTCGATTTCGACGGCGTTGTCGCCGCTCTTAGTTTTAATAGCTTCCAACTCGCCGGTCGGATGCATTTCGCCTAAGAAATAGAACTCCTTGCTGCCCTTATCGTCCTTGTTCTTTCGCATAAACAAATACGTCTTTAGCCCGTTGCCCGGCCATGCCTGCAGTCGCTGAATCTCGGGGGAGTTGAGCGTGCGGTTGTTCTTAGAGATTGCAACTAGCTTACTCGGCGAAACAAAGCGATCTTCATACTGAATGGACTCGCTAATGTCGGGCCTTGTCATAGTTAATAAACACGGGGAATGTATTGGTCTTCTCGTCGTAGAAGTAGCCGCCAAGATTTTGGCCGTTGATGTTCTTTTCCCAGTTCATCAAGCGGCAAACTTCTTCGTACGTGTACTTGGCGTTGAGAACGAAATTTGTGTTTTGGTACGTCTCGGCATAGTCGAGTCGGTTACGCGCAATGCCAAAATCCAGCACCTCGAGAATCTGACGCTTGAACTCTGCGTTGCGCAGAGCGGTCGCAAACGCTTCGGTCAGACGAGGTCCGCATCCATCGTCAATAAGCAGGGAAACGAAATCCTTGGGAGTGGCAAAGTCGCCCTTAAGGACTGTGATTGCCGACCTAACGGCGCTGTCCTTAAGCTGTGTGTGGTAGCTCCTAAGCGCAGCCTCGCGCATATGCCGGTAGCCCTCGTGTCCGGCTTCGACGAGCGTTTGAAGCAAATAGAGGTCTTCGAAACGCTTGCCCGCGGCGAGCTTTTGAGAAATAAATTTGAGAATCTTGGTTTGATCAGAGGAAAATTGAACCGTGTAGTCCGGCTCGTATTTGGATAGAAATGCGTGGTAGGACCCCAGGCCGCTATTCTTGAAGATAAGCAGCGGATCGATGGAGCCATTACGATCAAATTCGAGCAGCGAGGGAATCTTGCCGAGTTTCTGGCGCAAGTCGAGATATTCGTTTTTCAAAAACCTGATGGAGGTGAAATCGCCGCCATCGATGGCCTTGTAGATGCGTGCCTCGGAAATACGATCGAAGCTCACGGTCGAGCATCCGGGGATCGTCGAATCGCCCTCTTGGACGAGTCGACGCAGGCGATCTTTGTTGTACGTTTTGTCACCCGAAAGCGCGATGGGCACCAAGAAGTTGCTCTGGTAGTTGCCAATAAAGTCGAGCACCAGTGCGTATTCCTTACCATCATTCAGACGCAAACCTCGTCCGAGCTGTTGAATAAAGATGATTGCGGAGTCGGTGCGTCGAAGCATGATGATCTGATTGAGCGAGGGGATATCGACGCCTTCGTTCATGATATCGACCGAGAAAATATACTCGAGCTCGCCGGCTTCAAGTCGGCTGATAACGGCATCGCGGACTTCATCGGGATCTTGACCGCTAATCGCAGCCGTTCGATATCCGAGAGCGTTGAATTTGCGCGACAGTTCTTTGGCCTCGGCGTTTCGATTGCAGAAAATTAAGCCCCTGCGGCTGCTTTTGGTGACGCTATATTCTTCGATCTTCTCGGTGATGTGACGCACACGCTCGTCGGACGTTAAGCGCCCGAACAGGGCGGTATCTTCGACCGTCTCATCGTCAATCTCCAGATCGTGAATGCCAAAATAATGGAAGGGGGCTAGCATCTCCTCGGACAAAGCGTCCTGCAGTGTGATCTGGAACGCGATGACGTGATTGAAAAGGGCAAAGACGTCATAGCCGTCGGTGCGATTGGGTGTAGCGGTCATGCCCAGATAAAACCGAGGCGTAAAGTGCGATATGATGGATTGGTAGCCCTGAGATCCCGTGCGGTGGGCCTCGTCGATGACGATGTAGTCGAACTCATCGGGGCGGAAATCGCTCAGATGTTTGGCGACCGAAGAACACATGGCAAACACACAGGTGGCATTGCTTGTATTCTTGCCAGTTTGATAGGTGTCGAACGTATAGGTATTACATAAGAGCCGTTCGTAGCTTGCACGGGAGGCGTCGATAATGCGCCGGCGGTGCGCAAGAAAGAGGACGCGCCGGGGTTTAGTTGCGAGCACATCGAACGCCGAAAGGAAGGTCTTGCCAGTGCCGGTTGCCGAGACCAGCAGGGCGCGAGTCTCGCCCTTACGGTGGATTGCACCGAGCGCCTCAAGGGCGCGCTGCTGCATTTTATTGGGCT
Source organism: Collinsella sp. (assembly GCA_048375035.1). Taxonomy (GTDB): domain Bacteria; phylum Actinomycetota; class Coriobacteriia; order Coriobacteriales; family Coriobacteriaceae; genus Collinsella. The sequence goes on along the minus strand of DBGEDL010000119.1, from coordinate 19,264 downwards.
TGATTTCTTCGAGGTCGTTCGTGGTTGGGCTAACAGTTGCCTGGAACGTCGGTTTCGATTTGGGCTTTGGCGGACGCGCCGATCGATATGCGGCATAGTTGTCAATCCAGTCTTGGGAAAGCGCAACAGCCGAGGCGTCGCTCCACAGCGAATTGAACTTACCTCTAAGCTCTCCGAGCAAGCGGCTGTTCTCAACGGTCTGGTACAGCACGTTCCATTCTTTATTGCAGGTGAGGGCGGTCTGCGTCATGTTCGAGCTGCCGACGATGACCGTGCTGGTTTCGCCCTTATCAAAAATGTATCCCTTGGCATGCAAATTACCCTGGAATACGCGAACCTCTATGTTGTCGTATTCCAGGAGCTTGCGAAAGGCATCGGGTGAGTTGAAGTTGAGATAGGTGGACGTGAGCAGCCTGCCCTTGATGGCACGCCGTTTGAGTTCTTGAAATGCTTCGACCAGAATCTGCAGGCCGCCGTCTGCAACAAACGCTACGCAAAAGTCAAAAGAGCTGCAGTTCGAGAGCTGCTCCTTGATAACGGATAGTAGTGTTCCGCCTGTCGCCTTCGAGTTGGCGATGAGCTTGGGTGAATCGTTCTCGCGTGCGAGCGAGTCGAATTCAATATCAATCTGCTGCTGCGTAGTCATCCCGGCCAAACCTTTCGAAAGACTATGTTGGCGCCAGGATAACAGATCGATCGTTCGTGTTTTGGGCGTATGCGATTTTTAGACTATCGGCTACTCAAGTTTGTGGCTGCGGCCTTGGTGCCGTGTCTTGCTGGGCCTCTCTCTATCTATGTGTATGTGTTTTCGTCTTATAGGCTGCTGGGAGAAGTCCTGCCCCCAAGATTCCGCGCATGCCATGGCTCCGTGTCGGCCATGTGGCAAGCTGCTTGTCATAGCCTCGCCGGAATCCGACTGCAAATGGCCACGGACGGATATGCAGGTTCTTGTCGCTATGTGAGAAAAACTTGCAAAACTCGCAAGTTCTTGTCATGCTGTGAGAAAAACTTGCAGATTGGGGCGGGCGATGGATAAACGGATGGTCCCTAGAAATCGATATCTCGAGAAATTGATTGCCTTTCGTGATGCGGATGTCATCAAGGTCGTAACGGGTATGCGCCGTTGTGGCAAATCGACGCTTCTGGACATGATGCGCAAACATCTTGAGGATAACGGCGTTCCATCCGAATGTCTTTTGACCTTTAAGATGGAGTCGTTTGAGCTGGAGGGCGTGCGTGATTGGCGAGAGCTTTACCGCCACGTCGACGGCCTAATGCCTGCTGGTAAGAGGTGCTATCTCTTCTTCGACGAGCTCCAGGAGGTTGCCGGATGGGAGAAGGCGATTAACGCACTTCGTGTCGACCGGGACTGCGATATATATGTTACGGGTTCGAATGCTTTTCTCCTCTCGTCAGAGATTGCGACCTTAATCTCGGGCAGGTATGTCGAGATTCGGATGCATCCGCTCACTTTTTCGGAATATGTCGACTTTCTTGGTCCGACTGACGTCACGAATAGGCTCGCTGTTTTTGATCGGGAGGACATCGTTGCGCTCGACGATCTTCTCGACCGTTATCTTACGTTTGGAGGCCTGCCGTTTCTCGTTGCTTCAAAGCTACCGGAGCAGGAAATGAAGGACTATATCTGGAGCACGTACCAAACAATCGTCGGGCGCGACATTTTGGCTCGCGAGGCGCGTCGGGGTAGACGGTCGGTGACGAGCAGGAGTGTGCTCGACCGCGTCACTTCCTACTTGGCTGATAACATTTCAAACCCGACATCAATTAATAAGATCGTTGGAACGCTGGCAGAGAACGGGGCGAAATCCTCGCACGGCGTCGTGGACACTTGTGTGTCTGCCCTTGAGGAGACCTATATCTTCTCGCACGCGCGCCGATTTGATATTAAGGGTCGGGACATTTTGAAGACCGGTGGCAAGTTCTACATTGAGGATCTGGGGCTTCGAGCTTTCTTGGATGGGTATCGCGGCAGCGACAGCGGGCGTGTTCTCGAAAATGCCGTTTACAATCGCCTTGTCTATGACGGATACCAGGTCTTCACGGGTCATCTTCGAGATGCCGAAATCGACTTTGTTGCGATAGGCGACGGCTCGGATCGTAAGTTTATTCAGGTCACAGAGTCGATTGACGAGGAGGCGACGCGTAAGCGCGAGCTGCGTCCATTTGAGCTCAGGTCGCTCGAGAAGATTACCGGCGGTTACGAGAAGATCATCATCGTTCGCCGGGGAAGCCATCCGACCGACATTGACGGCATCAAAATCGTTTCTGCAGTCGACTTCTTAATGGGTAGGCTTGGGGCTTAGGGCGTTTGAAGCGCGTCTGTTTCCTATGCCTGGCGACATTGCCGCAGCTCGTGACGCCGCCGGCTCCTTCCTCTCCGTCAAGCGGCACCAACTCAGTTGATCCGTTGGGGACGGAGGAAAGCGGGTCATTTTCGGCGCGCCACAGGTGATACGAATTCTGCGGCGCGCTGTTTTTTGCGCGAGGGCTTTCAGCTGTGTCCGCGTGGCATGTGACACTTAACCTGCCGTCCCGCTCCGTCGCGGCGGCATGCATCTGAATAATGACCCTCTAAGGAGTTCGATACCGATGAGTGACAACACCAAGCACCTTGCAAAGAAGTGCGTTAAGGACGCGGGGCCGTGCCTCGCGCTGTGCCTTGCCGGCGCAGCGGTCGCGCTGCTGGCTGTTCTGGGGCCATTCGACGTGCTCCGAAGTGCCAGTTCCCTGCACGTTTGCATGGCCCTTGCCGGTGCCATGATGACCGGCGGCGTGCTCGATTTGGTTTTTTGGGTGCTTGACCCGTTTGGATGGAAGAACGAGGGGTAAGCCCTAAGGGATGGAAGGGCTGGAACGGTTAGCTTAGTAATCGTGCAGAATGCGGGCTAGCGACTTGCAGGGAAGTGGTGATCCGATGACGGTCTATGTGACGGGCGACATTCACGGTGGGCTCGACATGCAAAAGCTGCGCGACTGGGAGCTTGGGGATAGTCTGACGAGTGACGACTATCTCATCGTCGCCGGCGACTTTGGCTTTCCCTGGGATTTCTCTGCCGAGGAGTGCGCCGATATTGCTTGGCTGGAATCGCGTCCCTATACCGTGTTGTTCGTCGACGGCAACCACGAGCGCTTCGACCACTGGACGGAGCGCCCCATGGAGTTGTGGCACGGTGGGCTGACGCAGCGTCTGTCGGATACCTCGCCCATACGGCGTCTGACGCGCGGCGAGGTTTTTGAGCTCGACGGCTCAACGGTCTTTACCATGGGCGGCGCCACGAGCGTGGACAAGGAATACCGCATTCCCTATTCCAGCTGGTGGCCGAAGGAGCTGCCGGACGAGCGCAACTTTGAGGAGGCGCGGGCAAAGCTCGACAGCATGGGCTGGAAGGTCGACTACGTGATCACCCACACCTGCTCCACGCGCATGCTTTCGCCCACGCTTTATCCGGCGCCCGGCTGGAATTGCCCCGCCGTTGATCGGCTTACGGCGTTTTTCGATGAGCTGGAAGATCGCTTGGACTACAAGCGCTGGTACTACGGGCATTTTCATCGGGATGCCAACCCGTCCGAGCGCCATACCGTGCTCTACGACTGCATCGTTCGCCTGGGCGACGAACTCCAGCCCTGGGATGTTGCGTAGGGGCGGGCGTAGCGAGCACTTCATACGATGCCTTGGATAGTTACCCTACATTTCAGTGTAATCTTTATTTGTAAGGTAACTTAAGGTATGCTGGGAGCTGGAGGAGATGTCGCCTGACAATCTAGAGTTTCAGCGCCATTCGGTTGGTGCCGGGTAGGGTGGCGAAGCCAAAATGTTCATAGAATGCTGCCGCCTTATCATCTACTGGATCGACAACCAAAGCTCGCGCTCCTGCCAGAGCAGAGATTTTCAAGGCGTTTTCGATGGCATCTTTGAGTAGTGAAGCTCCAAGACCAAGCCCCTTGAACTTCTCATCGACCCCCATCATTCCAAGCAGTACCGTAGGAACTTGGGAGGGGGAGTTTCGCACGAACCATCCTCCATCAACATTTTCGCGAGCCACGGAGTGCGTGCACAGCGTATAAAACCCAGCGACTGCGTCGTCGCAATACGATGCGTATATAACCGCTGATCCTCTTCTTCGCGCCGAGGCTGATCTGTTTTTAGCCCATCCGTCTACAAGAGTATTTCCACAGTGGAAAGCCTCGATGCCTTGACCAACGGGGAGTTGAACGGGCTTGGTAAATGTGCTCATTCCCAAACCGCTTTACGGTCGAGCAGCGCTTTTGCAGCTTGAGGCATGGGGGAATCGAGCATTTCGCAAAATGCATCGAAACCATCAGGAGAAAGATAGGTTGTTGACGCCTCGGCGATATCACGTGCGGAGCTCTCGTCAAGGTGAGCTGTGGCCCATTGGGTGAGAGTTTGGCCACGTAAGGCTGCGGCGCGCTCGTAAGTAAGGCGTTGACGTTCGGTCAACCTTAGATCCATGCGGCGTTGTTTCTCAATCGTTGGCATAGCAAAAACCTCCTTTGCACAATTGTACGGAATTATTCCGTACATAACAAGACGCAGAATTATGTCCTCGCTGAAGGGGGGGGCGAGGGGGAGGGGCGTATTTGGCTACTCGACCGTTACAGTGATGTTCTCGCGATGCGCGCGGATGACATCCCAGCTAAAGTGCTCGACCAGCTGCTCGGCAGAACGCGGCGTGGTGTCCGGTGCGATGCCCGTTTGCCCGGCGAGCCAGCCCAGCAGTGCCTCGGGTGTGCCAAAGCGGGTACGGAGCTCGCCCAGGTCTAGGTCGCGGTCGCGCTTGGAAAGGCGGCGGCCGTCCGGTGACATGAGCAGCGGAATATGTGCGTAGTGCGGTGTGGGCAGTCCCAGCAGATGTTGCAGATAGATCTGGCGCGACGTGGAACCAAGCAGGTCGCATCCGCGTACGATCTCGGTGACGCCCATGGCAGCGTCGTCGACCACCACGGCCAGCTGATAGGCAAACACGCCGTCGCTGCGGCGCACCAAAAAGTCGCCGCACTCGGTGGCGAGTGCCTCGCATTGGGCTCCGTACGTGCGGTCAACGAATTCGACCACATCGTCTGCGAGGTCGTCGACGGCGGGCACGCGCAGGCGCGTGGCCGGAGCACGCAGGATGCTGCGGCGGGCAACCTCCTCGGCAGAAAGGCCTCGGCAGGCGCCGCGGTAGATGGGTGTGCCGTCGCTGGCATGCGGCGCGCTCGCGGCGTGGAGCTCGGCGCGCGTGCAAAAGCAGGGATAGGTGAGGTCGGCGTCTTGTAGCTGGTGCAAGGCGCTCTCGTACAGGTCAAGGCGATCGTGCTGGTAGTAGGGGCCTTCGTCCCACTCGAGCCCTAGCCAGGCCAGGTCGTCAATCAGTTGAGCGGCAAGTTCCGGGCGCTTGCAGCGATCGTCTAGGTCCTCGATGCGCAACACGATGCTGCCGCCTTGGCTGCGGGCCGAAAGCCATGCGCACAGGCAGCTGAACACGTTGCCCAGGTGCATGCGGCCCGAGGGCGACGGGGCGAAGCGGCCCACGACGGGCGCGAGGGCGGGGGCGAGCTTGCTGTTGGGCGCCGTCGATGTGGCCACAGCGGGCGTTGTTATGTTGCGTGCGTTGATATCCATGCGGACGAGTATAGCGCGGGGCGCGGTGGGGGAGACGCTGCCGTGGCCTGCAAGTTGCCGAGGCCGCGCGTTGCGCGTGCCGGACCACCGGCTCGACAGCTCGATCGCCACCCGCCAGCCCAACCCCTCAAACGACAGAAACCCCGGCAGCTCTTCGCAACTACCGGGGTCTCCGCGGAAAAGGGGGACATGATCCTCAAGCGAACGGCAAAGGGGCAAACCGTTTTCGCTCAACTGCTTTATGCCCCTCGGTTGGCGGCTCAATCAACGCGTGCCGCGCCCACACAAAGTCGCTACACCTGTGATGGAGCTATGAAGTGGTATCTATTGCTGGCGCTGGCCATGCCAAGGGTGTCCCTAATGACTAGTCATTTAAGAACGTCCCCAATGACTAGCTGCCGGGCGCGGGCGTGACTTTTGTCCCAATTGACGCCCCGCTTACCTAGACGGTCGTGTCGTACGCTCGCAAACGTGGGACAATAACGCTGTTGATATCACAGATAAAGGATGTGCCTATGAACGCCCCCGTTGCCCAGCCCTGTCGGCAGCGCCGCCTGTTTGCGCGATTCGCTTCCGTCTGCGCACTCGTCGCGCTTGCGTTGTTGCTGCTGCCTGCCGCCGCGCACGCCGACGGCTACTCCATGAGCCAAACCTATATCGGCGCCACGGTCGAGGCCGATGGCTCGCTGACCGTTGTCGAGGGACGCCAGTTCGATTTCGACGATGACATTAACGGCGTGTATTGGGATATCAATACAGGCTCTAACCAGCAAGGCGGCTCGGTGGTCGTCAATGTGCTGAGCGTCGAGGAAGACGACACTGCGTTTAACAAGGTCGACAGCGCAAATAAAGGCGACGACGGCGTTTACACGGTGGAACAGTCCGACGACGGCGTAAAGATTAAGGTGTTCAGCCCTCACGAGAGCGGCGACAGCGCAATCTACTACGTGAGTTATTCCATGACCGGTGCGGTTATGAACTGGGCCGATACCGCCGAGCTCTACTGGAAATTCGTCGGCGACGGCTGGTCGGCGGACTCCGATGACGTCGAGATGGAAGTCTACTTTGCAAATGCCGCTGCCGGGACGGCTGCCGTCAAGGGCGATAACTTCCGCGCATGGGGCCACGGCCCGCTGACGGGCGACGTGTCGCTCGATGCGGACGAGCCCATGGTCACCTATACCATTCCCTGCGTGCATGAGGGCGAATTCGCCGAGGCACGCATCGCCTTCCCCAGCGACTGGGTGCCGCAGCTTGCCGTCTCGGGCGAAAAGCGCATGTCGACGATTCTGAGCGAAGAGAAGGAATGGGCCGACGAGGCCAACGCTCGCCGTGAGCACGCGCGTGCGGTTGCCGGCGCGATTGCCGTGGTGTGTGTTGTCGTGGCGGTTGCCTATACCGGTGTGATCGTGATGCTTAAGCTGCGCAGGCCCAAGCCCAAGCCGCTCTTCCAGGACGAGTACTTCCGCGATGTGCCCTCGGCCGACCATCCCGCGGTGCTTGCAGCTCTCATGAGCTGGAACGACGTGCCCGATCAGGCATATATCGCCACGCTTATGAAGCTCACCGACGACCGCGTGATCAAGCTGGAAGAAGCGACCGAGACCAAGAAGAAGGGTCTGCTCCGTCGCGAAAAAGAGGAGCAGACGTATCGCATCACAGTGACCGACGAGGCCTGGAAGGCTGCCAAGAAGGACGGCATCGATCGCGATGTGCTCAAGGTCTTCTTCGCCGGCGTTAAGCCCGATAAAGACGGCGTCCGTTCGCGCACGTTTAGCGAGCTGGAGGAGTATGCCAGCGAGCGCACCACATCTGTTGGCGACAAGCTCGAGGACTATCAGAGCACGGTTAAGGGCAAGCTGGAGGCGCGCGAGTTTATCGCATCGGATGGCACTATCGCGATGGTGGCCGGCCTGGTTCTCGGCATCATCATTGTCTTTGGCATTCTGGGCTCTCTGATCTATACCGACTTTGCGGACGCCAACGTCGGCGCCGCTATGATCTCGATTCCCGTCACGATCGTGGGCTTTGTCCTGAGCTGCACCTTCCGCCGTTACACGCCGGAGGGCGCCGAGGTGGCGGCTCGCTGCAAGGCGCTCAAGCATTGGCTCGAGGACTTTACGCGCCTGAAGGAGGCTATCCCCAGCGACCTGATCTTGTGGAACAAACTGCTGGTGATGGGCGTTGCCCTGGGCGTTTCGAAAGAAGTGCTGCGACAGCTGGCCGAGGCCGTGCCTACGGACCTGCGCAACAGCGACGATTTCTACGACAACTACCCCTGCTACTGGTGGTATTACCATCACTACGGCAACGAGTCTCCGCTCGATTCGTTCAACGATGTGTATCATGAGACCATCCGCGAGCTGGCTTCGAGTTCCGATAGCTCGAGCGGCGGCAGCGGCGGCGCCTTCTCTGGCGGCGGCGGAACGTTCTAGCGAGCGCTTGCTTTGGGGTGGATCTTTCTGGGCGGTTGCCAGGGAAGATTCATCCCATTTTTGTGCATCGAAACGGGTCAAACTTTCCGCTGCGGATCTTCGCGCAAGGGGCAGTGGACAAAAAATGCCAAATATGAGTACTGTTGCTGCGTTGGTCACATATGTTTGCACATAATAATGGGCTCCTAATGAGAATACTTCTCGTTAGGAGCCCATTTTATTGAACATTTGAGGAGCTACGTCAGCTCGTGCAGCTGGTCGTCATGCCTACAAGCATCAAAAATGCCCCAAGTTGCTGCTACTAAAAAGGTAGCAGTACTCATATTTGATGTTTTTTGACCACGGCTATCTACAAACCCCCTAGGCCACTCATTGGGGACAGACTTAAATGACTAGGTGTGGCTGCCCGGGCTAGGCTGTTAGGTCGAGTTCGTAGAGGAAGCTTTCGCGCGGCATGTCGTGACGGCGCTCTTCGCGGTTGGCGCGGTGCGTGGCCGTGCGCTTAAAGCCGTGCAACTCGTAGAACTTCCACGAGCAGTTGGAGTCGGTGTATAGGTGCGCCCTTGTCGCCCCGCGCGAGGACAGGTACGAGACCGCGGCATCGAGCAACACTGAGCCTACACCCAGGCCATGGACGTCGCGATCCACGGCAAGCAGCGTGACCTCGTTGTCGTGGGGCAACGGGCTGCTTTCGAGCAGGCGGTTGTTGGTTCGGATGGTTGCGCGCACAAACGAGAGATACTCGGCGCAGGCATCGGGCTCCAGTTCACGCATCTGCGATAGCAGAGCGCGTTCGGTGTCCATCCAATGTTCCTTGACGGTGGCGCCGGAACTCTGTCCCGCGCGCGCGAGCGCAATGCCACGCGCCTGACCGTCGATTACGGCAACCTGCGAAAACGTCGATGACGAAAGGCAATAGGCGAGGTCGCACGCGGCCTCAAGGCGGTTGTACTCATCGTTATCCGAATTGTTATGCCAAAGCTGCTGCAGAATCAGCGCGATGGCGTCGAAGTCTTCGGTATCAAACGGTCGGTAGAGAACCCGCGAGACCATGGTGCCTCTTTCTTTTGCGGATGCATATCGAGCACAGTTCTACCACGCTATTGGCATCTAATTATGGTGCCCCTGTGTTCCATGAACTCACCGTGCCCATCCCCTCCGCGCGCAAACTTTTTCTGCACATGCGCCCGTTGCGGGGTGCATCGATGCGCTCGATGCGCTACATTGAATCAGTATTTTCAATGCCGCTGCGCGAGCGCTGCAGATCGACGTATCACCGACTCACAGAGCACGGCGGCGTACCAGACAGGAGGACTGCATGGGATCTGATGTGAAGATCGCACGCGCGTTGATCTCGGTTACCGATAAAACGGGTGTCGTCGATTTCGCACGGACGCTGGTCGATGACTTTGGCGTCGAGATCATCTCTACGGGCGGCACGGCTCGTGCCATCGAGGACGCGGGCGTTCCCGTAACCCCCATCGAGGAGTTCACGGGCTATCCCGAGATGATGGACGGCCGCGTTAAGACCCTGCACCCCAAGGTTCACGGCGCGCTGCTGGCCCGCCGCGATTCCGAGCAGCACATGCAGGAGGCCGCTCAGCACGGCATTAAGCTGATCGACTTGGTCGTCGTCAACCTGTACGAGTTCGAGAAGACCGTCGCCAACCCCGAGGTCACCTTTGCGGACGCCATCGAGCACATCGATATCGGTGGCCCCTCCATGCTGCGCTCTGCTGCCAAGAACGCCGCGAGCGTTACCGTCATTTCCGACCCGGCTGACTATGACGCCGTCCTGGCCGAGATGCGCGAGACCGGTGGCTGCACCACGCTTTCCACCCGTCGCCGCCTGCAGGTGAAGGTCTACCAGACCACCGCCGCCTACGACACGGCCATCTCCCGTTGGCTTGCCGCCCAGGCAAGCGACGTGGCGGATACCTCTGCCAAGCTCGAAATTTCGCTGGAGAAGGTCGACGACCTGCGCTATGGCGAGAACCCGCAGCAGAAGGCCACGGTCTATCGCTTTGCCGAGGGCTGCGAGAACACCGCGAGCTCGCAGTTCCCGCTTGTGGGCTCCGAGCAGATTCAGGGCAAGCCGCTCAGCTACAACAACTATCTGGATGCCGACGCCGCCTGGAACCTGGTCCGCGAGTTCGACGAGCCGGCCTGCGTGATCCTCAAGCATCAGAACCCCTGCGGTTCCGCCGTTGCCGAGGACATTACGGCCGCCTACGACCGCGCCTTCGCCTGCGATCCCAAGAGCGCCTTCGGCGGCATCATCGCCTGCAACCGCGAGGTTCCCTTTGAGCTGGTCGAGCACTTCGCCGACCAGAACAAGCAGTTCGTCGAGGTCATCATCGCCCCGGGCTACACCGATGATGCGCTCGAGCGCATGGCTAAGCGCCCCAACCTGCGCGTGCTGGCTACCGGCGGCGTGGATCACGGCGCCCAGGTGGAGCTGCGCTCCATCGACGGCGGCATGCTGGTGCAGGAAGTCGACCACGTGACCGAGGACCCCGCGACCTTTACGTTCCCCACCGACCGCAAGCCCACCGACGCCGAGATGGCCGAGCTCGAGTTTGCCTGGAAGGTCTGCAAGGGCGTTAAGTCCAACGCCATCCTGGTCTCCAAGGGTAAGGCCGGCATTGGCATGGGCCCGGGTCAGCCTAACCGCGTTGACTCTGCACTGCTTGCCTGCGAGCGCGCCGAGGACTTCTGCGAGCGCGAGGGCGTGGAGAAGGGCGGCTTTGCCTGCGCAAGCGACGCATTCTTCCCGTTCCGCGACAACGTCGACGTGCTTGCCGAGCATGGTGTGACCTGCATCATTCAGCCCGGCGGCTCCAAGCGCGACGACGAGAGCATCCAGGCCTGCAACGAGCACAATATTGCTATGGTGTTCACTGGGGCTCGCCACTTTAGGCACTAAGTTTCGCCCTGAGACAAAATAATCTCTGCAAAAGACGGCTGCTCCGTTTGGAGGGCCGTCTTTTTGGTATAAGAGGACGGAATGACGAACACGAAAGGTACAACCATGTCCCAGATTGATGATGCCGAGCTGTTTGGCAATGCCGATGATCAGCGCGCGTACGAGGACTTTTGCGCTAATCAGGAGGCGGTCGAGAAGTTTACGCTCGACAAGCCCGCGCTTATCTGCCGTTGGCGCATGTCCAACAAAAAGGTGCCCATGCTCAACCGTCACATCCGCGCGCTGTCCGAGCGTCTGGTGCAGGGCGAGCCGCTCACTCATAACATGCTTAGCTGGGCCAAGCAGCATGTTGAATGGTCGCTTGCCGAGGGCGACTATACCGCCCGCGACGGCGTGCTCATGTTGGTGATCGACGTCAACGGCAACGCCGCCATGACGGTGGGGGAGTACGAGCCGCTGGCCGATGCGTCGGCCAAGGCGCTGCGCGCCCGCTCCGCCGAGGCCCGATCCGAGGCAGACGAGACCGGCGTGGCGCCCGAGCTGCTCGCCGCCGTCAACGACGGCGAGCTGGCCTTTGTGGCGCCGGCGGACGAGTGTCTGTGCGGCACGGCAACGCTCATCGAGCAGCTGGCTCAGACCAAGGATATCCCGGTCACGCGCGTGGACATCCCCGCGCAGCTCAAGGGTGCCCTGTTCCTGGTGAGTGACGAGCACGGCGTGGTTCCCGCCACCGACGCCGATGCCGACGAGGCAGATGCCGCCACGGTTGCCTTCTTCGCCGACGGCTACGAAAAGCTTCGTGCCCGTCGCTAAATGATTATTCTGGGACGGGGATCAAAAAATCATTTTGGTTCCCGTCCCCGCCGCGAGTGCGAGGCGGGCCAAGCGCCCCCGCTCGCGAACAGTTCTGTCACCTTGGAGCCGTGCGCGGCACGCACCTGCGGCTTCGCGGCCATAATGGTGGCAAGACAACCAAGAGGGGAGCGGGATCCATGGCGCTGATCTATATCGTTGAGGACGACGAACCCATCCGTCGCGAGCTTGTCGACATTCTGGCCCGTGCCGGGTTTGAGGTTGAAGCCTGCGAATCGTTCGAGCACGTCTCGCGCGACATCCTGGCCGCCGCACCCGACTTGGTGCTGCTCGACCTCACACTTCCTGTCAAAGACGGCCAGCATATTTGCCACGAAGTCCGTCGCGAATCCGAGGTTCCCATCATCGTCCTCACCTCGCGTACGACCGAGATCGACGAGGTCATGGCCATGACGCTCGGCGCGGACGACTTTGTCCCCAAGCCCTATAGCGCCCGCGTGCTCGTGGCACGCATCAACGCGCTGCTGCGTCGGACCGCGGCAGCCGGCGAGCGCAGCACGCTCGTCCACAAGGGGCTGGAGCTCGACCTCGCTCGCTCCGCGGTCACCAACACCGCAACCGGCGACAGCACCGAGCTCACCAAAAACGAGCTGCGCATCCTCTCGCTGCTTCTGAGCCGCGCGGGCAAGATCGTCTCGCGCTCGGCCATCATGCAGGACCTGTGGGACTCCGACGCCTTCGTGGACGACAACACACTCACCGTCAACATCAACCGCTTGCGCACCACGCTCGAAAAAATCGGCATCAAGGGGTATTTGACAACGCACCGCGGCCAAGGCTATTCGGTCTAGGGGCCGGCTATGTCGTTTGGCAAGTTCTTTAAAGATGCGCTGCTTCCCGTCGCCGTGTGGACGTGCGGTGTGCTGCTGAGCTGCTTTGTGCTGACGGTCGCCGGCGCACCCGTTTCTATCGTGGTCGTGGCGGTCGGTGTGTCCTTTATCTTTGGTATGCTCGGCATCGTGATCGAGTACGCGCGCCGTCGTCGTTTTCTGCGCCAGCTGGAGCGTGCGGCCGAGGAGCTCGAGAGTCCCGCATGGGTGCAGGAGATGGTGCAATGCCCGACCTATGCTGAGGGCGAGCTCGAGTACGAGGTCTTGCGCCGGGTGGGCAAGGCGGCATGCGATGAGGTGGCGGAAGGCCGGCGCCAGACCGATGACTACCGCGACTATATCGAGAGCTGGGTCCACGAGGCCAAGCTGCCCCTGGCAGCAGCCCATCTGATTTTGGAAAACCTGGACGGCAGCGAAGACGATCTGTCGCGTGTGGATGACCTGGGTCGCGAGCTTGCCCGCGTGGAGCGCTATATTGACCAGGCGCTGTACTATGCGCGCTCGGAAGTCGTGGAGCGCGACTACCTGATTCGTCGCTGGGACCTTAAGACCTTGGTGACGGGTGCGATTAAAGCCAACGCCCGCGAGCTCATCGCGGCGCATGTGGCCCCGGTGTGCGAGAACCTCGACTTCGAGGTCTTTACCGACGAGAAGTGGCTCGAGTTTATTTTGGGCCAGCTCATTCAGAACAGCATTAAATATGCGCGCGAGGACGGCGCAAAGATTGTGTTTTCGGGTGCGTTGCTGGACGAGGGCCTGGCGAGCGAGCGCATCGAGCTTACTGTCGCGGACAACGGCTGCGGCGTGTGTGCGGCAGACCTGCCGCGCGTGTTCGAGAAGGGCTTTACCGGCGACAACGGCCGCACCACCAGGCGCGCAACGGGTATTGGCCTCTACCTGGTGGCGCGTCTGTGCTCCAAGATGGGCATCGACGTCACCGCAGCATCGGAGCCCGGCGAAGGCTTCACCGTAACCTTCGCGTTTTCAACGAACAAGTTTCAATATTTCGAGTAACGCACGCGGCAGACGTCCCCCCAAACAAAAACGTGCCGCCCCAACCGGGGCGGCACGCCATTTTTCTATCAGACAACTCGTTGAAGTAAGGCTTCGAAGGCCGCGGGGCCGGGAGGGGTTTCCTAAGGGCACATCCCGCAGCCGCAACGCGGCGAGGACGTGCCCGTGGAAACCCCGCAGGCCCCGCGGCCGGTGGGAGCAACGCTACTTCACGACCAAGATGTCGCAGTCCGTGTTACGCAGCAGGAACGTCGAAATCGAGCCCAGCAGCGCATACTTAATCGAGGATAGGCCGCGGGCACCGCAGAGCACCAGGTCGGGCTTGACCACGTCGAGCATCTCGTCCTTGAGCGTCTCGCGAATACGACCGGCGCGAATCATGACCTCGACCTCGGGAATATCGGGATTGGCCTTGGCCTCCTCGAGCTGCTTGGCAATGGAGTTATTAAATGCCTCCTCTAGGCCGTTGACCAGATCGACCGGATAGGAACCGGCGCTCTCGAGTGCCGTGGAATCGATGACGTGGCCGATGATCAGCTTAGCGCCGTTGTTCGCGGCGACTTTGATGGCGCGTGCGAGCACAAAATCCTGCTGTTCAGTACCGTCGAGTGAAACAAATACCTTGGTGTAGCCCTCGTTCATGGTTTCCTCCTTGGTCTATCGCACGGGCGCGGGGCTCGTGCGTCGGGCGGGCGCGGGTGCGTTGGCCGCCGGACACTTTACCTTGTTGCAGTTATACCCAAGGATTTCGGTTTGACCGCTCGCAATTCTGTGAACGGGCGAGTTTTTTGGTAAGGGTAGGCGTGGGTGCGCCGCTAACGGTTGATAATGGGACATCGCCCGCATCGTCCGCAGAACATCTACCGGCGGGTGTCAAACGAGGGGGTCCCTTTGGATATTATCGAGCTTCTAAAATCTGCCTTCATGGGCCTGGTCGAGGGCATCACCGAATGGTTGCCGGTTTCGTCGACGGGCCACATGATCTTGGTGGACGAGTTCGTCAAGATGAACGTGAGCGAGACGTTCTGGAATATGTTCCTGGTCGTGATTCAGCTTGGCGCCATTCTGGCCGTCTGTGTGCTGTTCTTCCACGAGCTCAACCCGTTCTCGCCTAGCAAGGGCAAGGAGGGCCGTCGCGACACCTGGGTGCTGTGGGGCAAGATCGTGCTCGGCTGTATTCCCGCCGCGGCGATTGGCCTGCCGCTCAACGACTGGATGGAGGAGCATTTCTATAACGCTCCCGTCGTGGCGCTGGCGCTCATCGTGTACGGCGTGCTGTTTATCGTGATCGAGAACTGGCGTGCCAGCAAGCGCGAGGAAATGGCCGTTGCGGGTTCGTTTGGCTCGCGCGCCGTGGTGGCAGGCGGACGTCCCGCCGGTGCGCACTTTGCGGCGCCCGCGGCGGCTGTTGCCGAGGATGAGGACGATGACGAGGACCTGGACTTTGGCTCCATCACTACGCTCGAGGACCTGAGCTGGAAGACGGCGCTGGGCATCGGTTGCTTCCAGGTACTTTCGCTGGTGCCGGGTACGTCGCGCTCTGGCTCCACCATCATCGGTGGCCTGCTTTTGGGCTGCACGCGCTCGGTGGCATCCAAGTTCACGTTCTTCCTGGCCATCCCCGTTATGTTCGGTGCGAGCGCGCTCAAGCTGGTCAAGTACTTCATTAAGGGCGGCACGTTTGGCGCCAACGAGGTCGCCATCTTGGGCGTGGGCTGCGTCGTGGCCTTTGTGGTTTCGCTCATCGCCATCAAGTGGCTCATGGGCTTTGTCCGTCGTCACGACTTTAAGTGCTTCGGCGTCTACCGCATCGTCCTGGGCATCGTGGTGCTCGCATACTTCTTCGTCCTGGAGCCTATGCTCGGCCTGTAACTTGGTTGACGCTGCGCGGCGTCCAGAGCGACAACTTGTCATTCAAAGAGGGCGGCATGACCAAAAGGTCTATGCCGCCCTCTTTTCATGCCAATTTGTTCGCCCTGACCGTCGCTCGCTGCTGCTGCTATGACATCGGTGGTTTCGTGATTGTCAATAGATTGGTGCAAAGTAACCTGACCCCATTGCGCCAAATCCGCTGGGGCGGGCCTGACGGTGACGCACGGAGTCGTGGTGTGATTTGCGTCGGTGTCCGCGCGGCTCGGTATACTAGTACGGCTCAAACTATGGCGCCGCCCGCAGGCGCGCCGTCCGTCAGATGAGGAGTCGCCCATGACCCAGCCCTTGCCCTGGGAAAAGAACGCCGCGGTACCCGTGTCGCCCGCGCCGGAACCCGTGCCGCTCGATGCATATGCCGCCCCTGCTGCGCCGGAACCCGAGCTCGTCCCGCTCGACATCTACGACGCTCCCGCGCCGGCACCCAAGCCCGCCAAGCCGCTCGTCGACATCGACAGCCTCAACCCCGCCCAGCGCGAGGCGGTTCTGACCACCGAGGGCCCGCTGTTAGTCCTTGCCGGCGCCGGCTCGGGCAAGACCCGCGTCCTGACCTTCCGCATCGCTCATATGCTCGGTGACCTGGGCGTTAAGCCCTGGCAGGTCCTGGCCATCACGTTTACCAACAAGGCCGCGGCCGAGATGCGCGAGCGTCTGGCGGCGCTCATCCCCAACGGCACCCGCGGCATGTGGGTGTGCACCTTCCACGCCATGTGCGTGCGTATGCTGCGCGAGGACGCCGATCTGCTAGGCTACACCGGCCAGTTCACCATCTACGATGACGACGATTCCAAGCGCATGGTGCGCGACATTATGCAGGCGCTCGGCATCGAGCAAAAGCAGTTCCCCATCAACATGATCCGCAGCAAGATCAGCTCGGCCAAAAACGCCATGATCGGGCCCGAGGACATGCTCAAATCCGCCGACAGCCCCAACGACAAAAAGGCCGCGCAGGTCTATATGGAGCTGGAGCGCCGCCTGCGCGCCGCCAACGCGATGGACTTCGACGACCTGCTCGTGCGCACGCTCGAGCTGCTGCGCACCCGCCCCGAGGTGCTCGACAAGTATCAGGAGCGCTTCCGCTACATTAGCGTCGACGAGTATCAGGACACCAACCACGTCCAGTACGAGATCGCCAACCTGCTGGCCGCCAAGTACCAAAACCTCATGGTCGTGGGCGACGACGACCAGTCCATTTACAGCTGGCGCGGCGCCGATATCACCAACATCCTGGACTTTGAGAAGGACTTTAAAAACTGCAAGACCGTCAAGTTGGAGCAGAACTATCGCTCCACGGGTCATATCCTGAGCGCCGCCAACGCCGTGGTGCGTCACAACTCGCAACGCAAGGACAAGCGCCTGTTTACGGCCGAGGGCGACGGCGAGAAGATCCAGGCCTTCCAGGCGAGCGACGAGCGCGACGAGGGCCGCTGGATTGCCGGCGAAATCGAAAAGCTGCACTCCAAGGGCACGAGCTATGACGATATCGCCGTGTTCTACCGCACCAACGCCCAGTCGCGTATTCTCGAAGATATGTTCCTGCGCGCGGGCGTGCCCTACAAGATCGTCGGCGGCACGCGATTCTTCGACCGCGCCGAGATCCGCGACGTCATGGCCTACCTCAAGATGATCGTGAACCCGGCAGACGAGATGAGCGTCAAGCGCGTCATCAACACGCCGCGCCGCGGCATCGGCTCCACCTCGATCCAAAAGATTGAGCAGCTGGCGCGCGACAACCGTTGCTCGTTCTTCCAGGCTTGCGAGATCGCAACGGCCGAGACGGGCATGTTTAGCGCCAAGGTGCGCAATGGCCTGTCGAGCTTTGTCTCGCTGGTGCGCGAGGGTCGCCGCATGGACGGCGAGCTCAAGGACGTCGTCGAGATGATTGTCGACAAGACGGGCCTGCTGCAGGCCTTCCGCGCTGAGGGCACCATGGAGTCCGAGAGCCGTGCCGAGAACATCCAGGAATTCCTGGGTGTCGCTGCCGAATTTGAGGAGACGCACGAGGATATCGAGGGTACGCTCGAGAGCTTGGAAGAGCTGCGCGCGGCTGGCGTTGCCGATGTGCCGGCCGATGCCGAGCCCGAGCCCGTCGTGGTGAGCGCACCTGTGCCCGAGCCCGGACCGTCCGCACCCGCATCCTCGTTTGAGGCATTGGTCGGCGCCCGTGACACCGCTGGCTCCAATCCGCTCGACAGTCTGGCGGCTCCGGCGCTCTCTCCGCAGGATGCTCTGGCTGCCGCCATCGCGGGCAATGCCTATGCCGCGCCGACGGAGCTGCCCGCGGGTGCCGTGCATGCCGACGAGATCGAGCGCACCTATGGCCCGCTTACCTGCAAGGCGCTGCCCGCCCTCATGGAGTGGCTGGCCCTGCGTTCCGACCTGGATTCTCTTGCCGGCGAGACGCATGCCATCACCATGATGACTATCCACTCCGCCAAGGGCCTGGAGTTCCCTGCGGTCTTCGTTGCCGGCATGGAGGAGGGCATCTTCCCGCACGTGCACGACTTTGGTGGCAGCGACGATCCGGGCAAGCTCGAGGAAGAGCGTCGCTTGGCATACGTCGCCATCACGCGCGCCCGCAAGCGCCTGTTCCTAACATATGCGGCAACGCGCCGTACCTACGGCTCGACCTCGGCCAACCCGCGATCGCGCTTCCTTAACGAGATTCCGTTTGAGGACATCGAGTTTAGCGGTATTGGCTCTGCCGGCTTTGAGGGTACGGGCTGGGAGAAGCGTGGCGACCGTCACGGCACCTTTGGCTCGGGCATGGGCTCGGACATGTATGGCGGCAAGGTGTTTGGCTCGCGCACGCGCTCGACCGGCGGTTCCGGCTCGCGCGGTGGGTCGAGCTTCGATGACTTCTTTGGCGGCAGCAGCTACGGAACCGAGCGCCATCGCGGCGTTTCGCCCGATGCCGGCCGCGTAGCCTCGACCTTTGGCTCGGGTGCGCCGCGCGCCAAGAAGCCATCGTCCAAGGTGTCGCCGACGGTGGAGCGCAAGGTCGACCGCGCCAGCGCATCGCAGGACTTTGCCGCGGGCGATACCGTGAGCCACAAGACCTTTGGCACGGGTACCGTGATCTCGGTCGTCGGAGATATGATCGAGGTCCAATTCGAAAAGACCGGCCAGACCAAAAAGCTAATGAAAGGCTTCGCGCCGATCGTTAAGCTGTCGTAATCCCGGCGGACCTGGGCGGGCGTATGGGGCAACATCGCCTGCTCGGGCAGTCCTGCGCAAGACGGAGGCCACATTAAGTGGCCTCCTTTGCGTGCGGAACTCGCGACCGATGTTGCCCCATACGCCCGCCCAGGTCCTTAGATAACGTTGCTCGCGAACGTCGCTCTGCTCGTTCGTCTTTTTGGTCTGGAGAGCCGGGTGGGCTGATATATAGATACGAGTAGGGGCTCCTCCGTTAATGAACGGGGGAGCCCCTTGTTGCTTTTTGATTGTCGTTACTAGCCAGAGGCTCGCCGGGACGTGTCTCTATAGTTTTGTCAACCGCGTGCTTCGCGCCATTTCGGCATGACGCATCCGGGCGCCCGGCGCCCCCGCTTCCCCTTCGGTTGATCCCGCCGCCCGCTAGGCCGCGTACGGGACGGCGTCGCGCATGATC
>DBGEDL010000118.1:0-2320 GCA_048375035.1 Collinsella sp. | reverse complement strand
GACGAGAAAGCCATTCAAAAGAAGATGAAGAGCATTGTGCCAAAGTCATCTGGGACAGCGATGGCGTGTGCGTAGGCGTCTGCGGCCATCTGGGAGACCTTGGTGGCCTGGGCCTTGGTGAGCTCCACGTTGGTGACGATGCAGCTGATGGTGGTGTTGGTGCGGTCGAGCGGCATTTGCATGGAGCCGGCGGCGGCAAATGCTGCGAGCTCCATGTCGACGATCTGGTCGCTATCGGCTGCGGCTCGCATGCCGGCGACCCACTCGCCGGTGAGGGGGTCAACGACGTTGCCGCAGGCGTTGACCGAGACTACAGCACCCACCTTGACGGGACCGAGTGCCACGGCGGCGGCGCCAAGGCCGGCCTTCATGCAGGTGGCAGGTCCCATGAGCTTGCCAACCGTGGCGCCGGTGCCGGCGCCTACGTTGCCCTGCTCAAGGGTGGTGGGGGTGTTATCGAGCGCCTCGCGTACGGCGGCGATGCCGGCATCGATGTCGGGACGAACCGTGGGGTCGCCATAGGCGAGGTCGAAGATGCAGCTGGAGCATACGATGGGCACCTGCGTGGGGCCGACGGGCAGGCCGATGCCGCGGCTCTCGAGCTCGCGGGTAACACCGCTTGCGGCCTCGAGGCCAAAGGCCGATCCGCCCGAGAGGCAGACGGCGTGAACCTTGTCGACGGTGTTCTCGGGGCGCAGCAGGTCGGTTTCGCGCGATGCCGGGGCACCGCCGCGAACGTCGACACCGCCGGTGGCGCCTTCGGCTGCCACGATTACGGTGCAACCGGTGCCGGCCTCCTCGTCCGTATAGTTTCCAAAGCAAAAGCCATCGACATCGCAAACGTCAATGGCTTCAAGCAGTGTGTCCATGTTTTCTCCTATCGGTTTTCCGCCGCGCCTTATGCCCGGTCGGGATCCGTACGGTACGCCAAAATTGTAGGCGCTGGGGGATACCCAGCGCCAGATGCAATTACGAGAGTTTTTGAATCGCGCGTGCGACGCGTGCGATGGGTAGACCCACCACGTTGTAGAAGTCGCCCGAAATATCGTGCACGAGCATGCGTCCGCCTGTGCCTTGGATGCCGTAGGCCCCGGCCTTGTCCATGGGTTCGCCGGAGGCAACATAGCGCTCGATCTGCTCCTCGGTAAGCTCATAGAACGTCACGTCGGTCACATCGACAAACGACGGGCTCTCGGCGGCATGCGGAGCTGTAGCGTCGCCTGCCTTAACGATGCAGACGCCGGTTGCGACCTGGTGCGTGCGGCCCGAAAGCTCGCGGAGCATGGTGCGCGCCTCGTCCTCGGTTGCCGGCTTGCCCAGAATCTTGCCATCGAAGGTGACAATAGTATCGGCCGCGACGGTCAGTTCGTTGGGCTCGGCATGCTCGGCGGCAACGGCGGCGGCTTTGGCGCGTGCTAAGCGTTCAACGAGCGTAAGCGGGGCCTCGCCATCAAAAGGCGTTTCGTCGATATCTGCGGGAATCACGCGAATGTTGTAGCCTGCCTCGCGCATCAGCTCTATGCGGCGCGGTGATTGCGAAGCCAAAATCATAGTTGGATGCCCTCGGCGACCTTCTCGACAGCCTTGTCGCCGGCGATCGTGCGCAGCAGCTCAAGCGCAAAGGGGAGCGACTGGGCCATGCCGCTGGCGGTGATGATGTTGCCGTCTTGCGTAACCTTCTCGCCGGTATAGGCGCCCTCGGGGAAGCTTTTCTCAAAGCCAGGGAAGCACGTGGCGTGGCGCCCCTCGAGCAGGTCGAGCTCGCCCAGGATAAACGGGGCGGCGCAGATGGCGGCGACGTGCTTGGTCGCGGCGAACTCGCAGACCACGTCGCAGACGCGCTGATCGGCGCGCAGGTTGGTGGCACCGGGCAGGCCGCCGGGCAGCACGACGCAGTCGTACTCGTCAAAGTTGATCTCATCAAAGAGCGCATCGCAGGTCACGGGGATCTGCAGCGAGCTTACGACCTCGCGCGTGGGCACAATCGAGACGAGCGTGGCGCGCACGCCGCCGCGACGCATGACATCGACCATGGTCAGGCATTCAATCGTTTCAAAGCCATCGGCGGCAAGAACGGCAACGCTGGGCATAAGGGTTCCTTTCATAGGGCGGCATACAATTAGCCGTCTTATACCCCGAAGACCCCCGCTTGCCACGCTCGATTTCCCAATGTTTAAAAGGGACGTGTCTCTATAGTTTTGTCAACCGCGTGCTTCGCGCCATTTCGGCATGACGCATCCGGGCGCCCGGCGCCCCCGCTTCCCCTTCGGTTGATCCCGCCGCCCGCTAGGCCGCGTACGGGACGGCGTCGCGCATGATC
>DBGEDL010000117.1:0-20684 GCA_048375035.1 Collinsella sp. | reverse complement strand
GCAGTGGAAGCGCACCCGCTACATCACCTCGGCCGACTTCTTCCACGGCACCCTCGAGCTCGTGGAGCCCGGCGTCCCGGTCTTCCTGTTCATGGGCGAGGACGAGAACCGCAAGCTCGACGAGCGCGTCCGCGCCTTCCTCAACCGCGGCGTGACCGGCGACACCGACATCAACGTCATCGACACCGCCGAGTTCGCGATCCCCGGCCTTGACGACGAGTTCCGCGTCATCGTGTCTCCGTGGATCCTCTCCTCGCTGATCACCGATCGCCTTGCCGCTTACTACGAGACGGTCACCAAGCACAACCTCAACTACCGTCGTTACTATCACCAGTTCGACTACTAATCGGTGACAAATAAGCTACTGATCAAGAAGCACCCTGCCCGGGCGCATGCGTCCGGGCATTTTTATGCCGAAATTCGCAAGAAAGGGGAATCGAATGAGGCAGTTTATCGTTGCATCCCATGCCCATTTTGCGTCTGGAATCGTCGAGAGCATTGGGCTGCTCTCCGGCGAGCGCGAAAACGTCCATGCGCTCTCTATGTATGTCGACGGAAACGAGGACCTGACCAAGGAGGCCGCAGCGATTCTGGACGGCTTTGCCGCGGACGATGAGGT
This sequence comes from Collinsella sp., assembly GCA_048375035.1. GTDB lineage: Bacteria > Actinomycetota > Coriobacteriia > Coriobacteriales > Coriobacteriaceae > Collinsella. The sequence continues at coordinate 20,065 of DBGEDL010000117.1, read as the reverse complement.
CGTCGTTTGCACCGACCTCTTTGGCGGCAGCGTCAACAACGAGTTCACCAAGATCGTCCAGACGCGTCCCAACACGCACCTGGTGACCAATATGAACCTGCCGCTCCTTATTCAGCTGCTGTTCGTGTCCGAATCCACCCCGATCGATGAGGCCATTCGCCAGATCGTCGAGGCGGACGACACCAAGGTCAAGTACGTCAACGACCTGCTGGGGCAGGCCGAACTCGATGAGTTTTAATCGCTAGGGAGCACATCATGATTCAGATGATTCGCGTGGACTATCGACTGCTGCACGGCCAGGTTGCCGTTAGCTGGACTTCGGCTCTGGGTGCCGACTGCATCCTGTTGGTAAGCGACACGGTCCTCAATGACAAGCTTCGTCTGCAGGCCCTGTCCCTTGCAAAACCGGAGGGCTGCAAGGTTGTCGTCAAAAACACCGAGGATGCCGTCAAGGCGCTCCAGAGCGGTGTGACCGATAAGTACAAGCTCTTCGTGGTTTGCGAGACGATCCAGCAGGCCGGTGCCGTCGCCAAGGCGATGGGCGTCAAGAAGATCAACCTCGGCAATGTTGCCTTTAGCGAGGATGCCCGCCAGGTCTCGACGAGCGTGTTCCTTACGCCCGAAAACGAGGCATACGTCAAAGAGCTGCTCGGCGAGGGCTACGAGCTGTTCATTCAGATGATTCCGGCAGATGCGAAGACTGACGCCGCGAAGGTCATCGGTTAGGGGCCATCATGGTTATCAAGACAATCCTGATTTTCCTTATTGCCCTTTTGGGTTATTCCGAGTGGCTGACGGGCACGAGCTACCTCCAGCGCCCGATCGTGCTCGGACCTCTGGTTGGCCTTGTCATGGGCGACATGGTGACCGGCACGATCATGGGCGCCACGATGGAGCTTGCCATGGTCGGCGCCATCTCGGTCGGTGCGTATAACCCGCCCGATACGATTTCCGGAACCATCCTGGGTGTGTCGCTTGCCATGCAGGCCGGCGCGGACGCATCGGCGGCCCTGACCCTGGGCATTCCCATCGCAACGATCGTCCTGGCGCTCGATACGGCCCTGGGCCAGCCGGTGATGCTACTGCTGGTGCACCGTATCGACAAAAACGTCGAGGACGGGGACACCAAGGCCATCACGCGCAACATGCTCATCGCCGGTTACGCGCAGAGCTGGTGCGGCCTGCTGATTATTCCCCTGGCATTCTTCTTTGGCGCCGATGCTGTTGCCAGCCTGCTCAACATCATCCCCGATTTCGTTCAGACCGGCATGGATGTCGCCGCCGCCTTCTTGCCCGCACTCGGCTTTGCGATGCTGGCGCAGATGATTATGAACAAAACGGTGGCTCCGTTCTTCTTCGCTGGCTTCTTCCTCGTCGCCTACTTTGGCATTAGCACGACGGGCGTGGCGATCTTTGCCGCGATCATCGTCGTCGCGATGACGGTTTTGGGTGATAAGAAAAAAGCGGAGCAGCCCGCAGTGGCAACCGAGGATCCTGCGATTGGGAGTAGGTTCGATGAGTTTTAAGTTTGAGTCTTCTTACGACGGGCTGATTTCCCGCGCAGACCTTAAGAAGCTGTTCTGGCGCTCGATTCCCTATGAGCATTCCTGGAACTACGAGCGTATGGGCCATATCGGCTTTATGTGGGCCCTTATGCCGATTCTTCGCAAGCTGTATCCGCAGGATGCGGACTTTAAGGCCGCCCTTAAGCGCCATATGGAGCTCTATAACGTCACGCCGTACATCTCGACGCTCCCCATGTCCATCGCCGCTGCAATGGAAGAGGTCAACGCTACTGACGATAGCTTTGACACGAGCGCGATCTCAAATGTCAAGCTTGCTTTGATGGGACCGCTGTCCGGTGTGGGCGATGCCTTCTACTGGGGCACGCTGCGAATTTTGGCAACGGGTGTCGGCACGTCGCTGGCGCTACAGGGCTCTATTCTTGGCCCGATTTTGTTCCTGCTCGTGTTCAATGTCCCTCACTACATCATCCGTTACCTGCTGACGTTTGTGGGGTATCGCTTTGGCTCGGACATGATCAGCAAGGTCCAGGAATCGGGCATTATGGACACGATCGTCAAGATGGCCTCCATCATGGGCGCCATGGTGATCGGTGCTATGACCATGGAGATGGTCACCGTGGACATTCCGCTCATGGTCGGTGCGGGCGATGGTGCTCAGACGCTCGCCGAGCTGCTCAACGGAATCTTCCCGGGCTTTGTCACGATGGGGCTGTTTGGAATCGTCTATCTCATGCTCAAGAAGAAGATGAATCCGCTGCTCATCATGCTCGTGATCCTGCTCGTGAGTATCGCTGGCGCGTTCTTTGGAGTGCTTGGTGTCCAGTAGAGTATCCGTCATAATGAGAACAATGTAAGAGGGGGCGTCGCGCACACTGTGCTGCGGCGCCCTTTTGCCGAAAGGTGGACAAGATGGAGTATCCGCAGCTTGCCGTCATGAATATCAGCCATCGTTATTTTGACCTTGAGGAATTCTTTTCTTCGGCAGCGGCCTCGGGTTACACGTGTTGCGAGCTTTGGACCGGAGCGATGCATCTGTATGTCGATTGCCATGGATACGATTCGCTCGAGCAGGTGCGGGAGCTGTCACAGCGGTATGGGGTTCGGATTGTGGGGCTTTGTCCCGAACAGAACAACCCCAAGCCGTGGAATATCGCGGCGCGCGGGAATGAGGCACGTGCCCGCACGCTCGCGTACTTTAAGAACGTTGTGGATATTGCGGCGGAACTTGGAGCCGAGCAGGTCATGGTCTCGAGCGGCTGGGCATTTTTGAACGAGCCGATCGAGGACGCGTGGGGTCGCAGCGCCTCGATGCTGCGTGCGATTGCCGAGCACGCTGGAGAGCGCGGCGTGCGACTGGTACTCGAGGCCCTACAGCCGGTTGAGTCGATGATCGTGAACTCGGCGGCCGACACGAAGCGCATGATCGAGGCAGTTGATCATCCGGCACTTAAGGCGTGTCTGGATTTGGGCGCTATGGCGGTGGCAGGGGATACCATCGACGATTATTTCGATCTGCTTGGCGAAGACGTCGCCCACGTGCATTTTGTCGATGTTGCGGCAGATGGCACGACGCATCTTGCCTGGGGTGACGGCGACCGCGATATGCGCGCCGACCTGGATAGGCTGGTGGCGCGCGGCTATCGCGGAGTTGTTTCGGCCGAGACCTATGACGGGCGCTATTTCGCCGACCCCGCAGCTGCCGATGCGCAGGTAATGGCAGAGTATCGTCGTGCGATTGGCGCCTAGGCGGGTTTGGGTTGCGGCGATCTGCCCTATGTTTCCAAATGAATACGGCGTGAGCGGCTGCGATGGATTTTCCCCGCAAACACTCTAGTATGCTAAAGTACCCAGAAGACCGGCGGAGCTATGCCGGTCTTCTGTTCTATATGAAACACAGCATGAGGAGGCTCACCAGATGACGGCCACACCGTGGGGATTCCGGGACATATTGCCCGAGGAGGCTCAGGCGCGCGAGGAGATTGCGCTGACGGTGAAGGGCTGCTTTAGGGAGCATCATTACCTGCCGGTCGAGACGCCGCTGCTCGAGGACAAGGGCTCTCTCGAGGAGGGTGGCCGCATTGCGGACACCCCGTTTAAGCTCTTTGATGATGACGGCCGCCTGCTGGTGGTCCGTCCCGACAACACGCTGCCGATCGTGCGCTTGGTTTCGACCCGCATGCGCGCGGCCGATCTGCCGCTGCGCCTTCGCTACGAGGCGCCGGTGGTTCGCGAGTGCCAGCGCAATGCCGGCGGCTCGCGTCAGTTTACGCAGTTGGGTTTTGAGCTTATCGGTGTGGGCGATACCGCGGGCGATGTCGAGATCGTCTCGCTGGTGGCGGAGGCCATGCGCAAGCTGGCGCTGCCCGATGCGCGCATTATTGCGGGCAGCGTTCGTCTGTTTAAGGAACTGCTCGCGGCCTGTGAGGATCGCGAACTGGCTGCCGAGGCATTGCGTTGCGTACACGCCAACGACTTTGTGGGCCTCGATGCCCGTGTGGCGGCAAGCGCCGAGCCCGAGGCCGTCAAGGCTGCCATCAGCGAGCTGCCGCGCTTGCACGGCGGCGCTGAGGTACTCGACCGCGTCGACGCGCTTCTGGCGGCGGTGGGCATTGTCGCGCCGCTCACGCGCGAGCTGCGTGCCCTGGTCGAGGGCCTGGCTCCCGAGGACGCCCAGGTGCTGTCCTTCGACTTCTCCATCATGAACTCGTTTGATTACTACACGGGTCTGGTCTTTAAGGCCTATGCCGGCGGCCTGCCCGATCCGGTGGGTTCGGGCGGACGCTACGACTCCATCTTTACCGGTGCATTTGGCGACGGCATCGAGGTGCCGGCGGCGGGCTTCGCCTTTTCGCTCGAGCGTCTAGAGGCCGCGCACACCTCGGCCGAGGACGCTGCTTCCGATGGCGATCACGCCGCGGGCCGTGGCGCCGAGGGTCCGCTGCGCATTGCCGTGCCCAAGGGCTCGCTTAAGGCCGACACACTCGACGTGCTCGAGGCCGCGGGCTTGGATGTCTCGGAGCTGCGCGATCCCGGTCGTCACCTCATCGTGCGCGGCCGCGACACACAGGCCGGCGAGGGCACGGTCGGCGATATCGAGTTTGTCATCGTGCGCCCCAGCGATGCGCCCGCCTTTGTGGGCTGCGGCGGTGCCGATTGCGGCATCTGCGGTTGGGATTCGCTTATCGAGGCAGACCTCAACCTGCTGCAGCTGGTCGATCTGGGCTACGGCCTGTGCACGTTTATCGAGGCAGAGCCCGCGTGGCGCGCCGGCCAGGCCGAGCACAACTATGCCCGCCGTGGGTCGCTTCGCGTGGCAACCAAGTACCCGCGCATCGCGAGTGCCTGGTATGCCGAGCGCGGCGTGAACGCCGACATCGTCTCGCTGCACGGCAACATCGAGCTGGGCCCCATTGTCGGCATGACCGACCGTATCGTGGACATCACCGCCACAGGCGCCACGCTGCGAGATAACGACCTCGTTATTACTGGTCGCATTATGGACTGCACAGCCCGCTTCTTTGTCAATCCGGGTGCCGCACGTCTGGATCCGCGCGTGCGCAATCTGGCAGATCGCTTGGCGGCAGCCGTGAAGGACAGGCATTTTGAGCCCGTTGCGGGCTCGGCACAATAGCGCGAGCACGCACGGGCGCCCCAACGTCCGGGCTGCGGGCCGACTGGCGCCGCCGCCCGGTCTCTCGTTTTTCAGACGCAACCTCGACCGATAGGGGATACCGATATGAAGACCATCAAGCTTGCTCCCGGTGAGCGCCTCGTTACCAACCAGCTCAACCGTAAGGGCGTGCTGCCGCAAAACATCGTCGACGCCGCCCGCGATATTGTGGCCAACGTGCGTGCCAACGGCGATGCCGCAGTGCGCGACTATTGCCAGCGCTTTGACGGCGTTGAACTGCAGAGCTTCCGTCTACCGCAAGAGCAGATTGATGCCGCGCTCGAAGGCCTCGATCCCGCTTTTGTCGCGGCGCTCGAAAAGGCTGCACGCCAGATTCGCGAGTTCCACCAGCGCGAGGTCGAGCAGAGCTGGTTTACCACGCGCCCGGACGGCACGATGCTCGGCGTTAAGGTGACCCCGCTTGCTGCGGCCGGTATCTACGTGCCGGGCGGTCGTGCACAGTACCCTTCCACCGTGCTTATGAACGCCATTCCCGCCAAGGTGGCCGGCGTCAAACGCGTGGTCATGGTGACCCCGCCGCAAAAGGACGGCCTGATCAGCCCCTACACGCTCGCCGCGGCAAAGCTCGGCGGCGTGGACGAGATCTATATGGTGGGCGGCGCCCAGGCCGTGGCCGCACTGGCGTACGGTACCGAGACCATTCCGCGCGTCGACAAGATTACCGGCCCGGGCAACGCCTTTGTCGCCGCTGCCAAACAGATTGTCTCGGGTGACGTGGGTATCGATATGGTCGCTGGCCCCTCCGAGGTCTGCGTGCTGGCCGACGCCACGGCCAAGCCCATGGTGGTCGCGGCCGACCTGATGGCCCAGGCCGAGCACGATCCGCTGGCGGCCTGCTATCTGGTGACCTGCGACGAGCAGTTTGCGCACGAGGTCGAGGCGGGTATCGATATTCTGGTCGCGCAGTCGCCACGCGCCGAGATCACGCGCGCCTCACTCGACAATGAGGGCACCATTGTGGTGGCCGCCGACATGGCTGCCGCCGTCGAAGCGGTGAACACCGTGGCGCCCGAGCACCTTGAGCTGCACTGCAAGGACGCGATGGGCCTGCTCGGCGGCATTCGCAACGCCGGCGCCATCTTTGTGGGCGCTTGGAGCTCCGAGCCGCTCGGCGATTACGTTGCCGGCCCCAATCACACGCTGCCGACCGGCGGTACGGCCATGTTCTCCAACCCGCTTTCGGTGGAGGAGTTCGTCAAGCGCTCGAGTGTCATTTGCTATACGCCCGAGGGCCTGCTCTCCGACGCTCCCGCTACGCAGCGCCTGGCCGAGGCCGAGGGTCTGTGGGCACACGCGCTTTCGGCCGCACTGCGTCGCCGCGTGTTGGAGCAGGGCGAGGATGCCGTGAGCGCCGAGTCGCTCGCCGCGGCCGACCTGACCAAGGTTGCCTGGCCGGGCGACGCTGTGGAGACGGTTGCCGAGGGCGTGAACCTGGCGGCTGCAAGCGCAGATGGCGCTGGCACAACCGGCAAGGAGGTCTAATATGGCCGAACTCACGCCGCGCATGAAGGAGCTCGTCCAGCCCTATCTGGCCGGCATTGAGCCCTACGATCCCAACTTCACGCCCACGCGCATCAACCTTTCGGCCAACGAGAACACTTATCCCGTGCCTGCCGGCGTGCGCGAGGCGGTCGATGCGGCGCTTGCCGCCACCCCGCTCAATCGCTATCCCGATCCCATGTCCAACGACCTGCGCGACGAGCTGGCCACTTGGCATGGCGTGGCGCGCGAGAACATCTGCGTGGGCAATGGCGGCGACGAGCTGCTCTATAACTACCTGCTGGCGTTTGGCGGCGCGGGACGGACCCTGCTCAACTGCCCGCCGTGCTTTAGCGAGTACGCGTTCTTTGCGTCGCTCTGCCAGACCGAGGTACGCGACGTGTGGCGCGACCCGGCGACCTTTGAGCTCGACCAGGCAGCCGTGCTTGCGGCGGCGCCCGAGTGCAACCTGGCAATCGTGACCTCGCCCAATAACCCCACGGGTGATGTGGCGCCGCTCGACTTTGTCGCGGCGCTGTGCGATGCGTGTCCCGGCATGGTCATGGTCGACGAGGCCTACGTTGAGTTTGCCGACGATTCGTTTGGCGCGGCCACCACGGCGCAGGGGCTTATCGCCGAGCATCCCAACCTGGTGATTCTGCATACGTTGTCCAAGGCGTTTGGCGCTGCCGGTACGCGTCTGGGTTACGTGATCGCGGCGCCCGAGGTCATCGACGTGTTCGCAGCGATTCGCCAGATCTATTCGGTCAATGTGCTGAGCCAGGCGGCAGCGCTTGCCTGCGTGCGTGCCCGCGATGCCTACACGCCCGTGGTGGCGCAGGTCGCAACCGAGCGCGAGCGCGAGCTGTGCGCCCTGCGCGCGATGGCTGCCGAGGGCCTGCCTGTGGAGGCATGGCCGAGCGCAGCAAACTTTGTGCTCGTGCGCACGCCGCACGCCACGCGCGTGCGCGAGCGTCTGCGCGATGAGTATTCGATTTTGGTGCGCGACTTTAGCTATGCACCGGGCCTTGCGGACTGTCTGCGCATTACTGTGGGTACCCCGCAGGAAAACGACGAGGTGCTGGCTGCGTTTGCCGCGCTGGTGAAGGAGGAGATGTAGATGGGCCGTTATGCCGAGGTAACCCGCAAGACGGGCGAGACCGATATTGTCGTCAAGCTCGACCTGGACGGATCTGGCGTGTGCGATATCTCGACCGGCGTGCCGTTTTTCGACCACATGCTCAACGCCTTTGGCCGCCATGGTCTGTTTGACCTGACGGTACACGCGGTGGGCGACGTGGAGGTCGATGCGCACCACACCGTCGAGGATACGAGCATTGTGCTGGGCGAGGCGTTCTGCCAGGCGCTGGGCGACAAGGCGGGCATTACGCGCTTTGCCGATGCGGCGATTGCCATGGACGAGACGCTCGTGATGGCCGCCGTTGACATCTCGGGTCGCGGGCAGGCCTACTGCGAGCTGCCCGTGCCGACCGAGCGCGTGGGCAGCTTTGATACCGAGCTGGCCGTCGAGTTCTTCTATGCCTTTGCACGCGATGCCAAGCTCACGCTGCACGTGCGCGAGCTGGCGGGCGGCAACTCGCACCACATTATCGAGGCCGCCTTTAAGGCCGTGGGCCGCACGATGCGTCGCGCCTGCGAGCTCGATCCCCACGTGCAGGGCATCCCCAGCACCAAGGGCTCGCTGTAGCTGACGGATCGCACAAACTACCACAAAGGTGCCTGTCCCCTTTGTGGTGGTTTTGGACGATGGGAAAAGGGAGGGTCGCGTGGGCGAACCGAAGATCGTGGTGGTCGACTACCACAAGGGCAACTTGTCGAGCGTTGTGCGCGGGCTTGCGCGCGCCGGTGCCGTTGCCTGCACGTCGGACGACCCAGAGCAGATCCGTAACGCCGACGGCTTGGTCATCCCGGGCGTGGGCGCGTTCTATGACGCGATCGCCTTTATGCGCCAGAGCGGCGAGGCCGACGCGGTGCTCGATGCCGTCGCCGCCGGAACTCCGCTACTCGGTATCTGCCTGGGCCTTCAGCTATTTTTTGAGCGCGGCAACGAGGGCGTGCCTGCGGACGAGGTCGCGGTTGCCGATGGCAACACCCCCGAGCAGGCTGGCGGTCCCTGGGTCGATGGCCTGGGTATTATGCGTGGCTCGTGCACGCGCTTGAAATCGAGTCGCCTGAAGGTGCCGCACGTGGGCTGGGACCAGGTGCACATGACGCCCGCCGGTGCGGCCGATCCGCTGCTTACTGGTTTTGCCGAGGGTGCCAACATGTACTTCACCCACAGCTACGCGGTGGCCGACGATGCCGATGCCGCCGATGTGCTGGCGCGCACGCACTATACGCGGAGCTTCCCGTGCATCGTGCGCCACGGCAACGTGTGGGGCTGCCAGTTCCATCCCGAGAAATCCTCCGCGCTGGGTCAGCGCATCCTTAAGAACTTCGTGAGCATCGTCGAGGGGGCCGGCCGATGATTCTGTTTCCCGCAATCGATTTGATCGGCGGCAAGGTTGTGCGCCTGGAGCGCGGCGACCGGAGCCGCTGCAAGGTATATTCCGACGACCCCGTTGCCGTTGCCCGCTCGTTTGCCGAGCAGGGCGCGATCTGGGTGCACGTCGTCGACCTGTCCGCCGCCTTTGGCGAGGACGAGGACGCGCGCGCTGCTAACTCGGCGGCGATTAAGGCCATCTGCGGCGTCGACGGTCTGTCTGTGGACGTGGGCGGCGGCGTCCGCTCGCTCGCGCGCATCGACGAGTTGGCCGGCTACGGTGCGCGTCGCATTGCGCTGGGCACCGTGCTGGTGACCGAGCCGAGTTTTGCCGAGGTGGCGGCCCAAGGCTTTGGCGAGCTGCTCGTGGCCGACATCGCCGCTCGCGACGGCCAGGTCAAGGTGAACGGCTGGCGCGACGGCGCGGGCGTGGCACTCGACGATGCCGTGGCACAGCTCACCGAGCTGGGCTTTAAGCATCTGGTGTATACCGACATCGCGCGCGATGGCATGCAGACGGGCATCGATGTGGCGGCGTATCGCCATGTTGCCAAGGTCGCGGGCTTTCCTGTCGTGGCTTCGGGCGGCATCTCTACGCTCGACGACATTCGCGCGCTGGCTGCGGTGGGTGAGGATGCTATTGAGGGTGCCATTACCGGCCGTGCGCTCTACGAGGGCAACTTTACGCTGGCCCAGGCACTGGCCGCCGCCCGAGGGGAGGAGTAGCCTATGCTTACCAAACGCGTGATTCCCTGTCTGGACGTCAAGGACGGCCGTGTGGTCAAGGGCGTCAACTTTGTGAGCTTGCGCGATGCGGGCGATCCGGTGGAGTTGGCGCGCGCCTACGACTGCGAGGGCGCGGACGAGGTCGTCTTCCTGGACATTACCGCCACGAGCGATAACCGCGCGACGACCATCGAGATGGCGGCGCACGCGGCCGAGGAGCTCGCTATTCCCTATACCGTGGGCGGCGGTTTTCGCGACTTGGCGGGCATGCGGACCATGGTTGCCGCCGGCGCCGACAAGGTGTCGCTTAACTCTGCCGCCGTGCGCGATCCGTCGTTGATTAGCCAGGCTGCCGCGGCGTTTGGCAGCCAGGCCGTGGTCGTGGCGATCGATGCCAAGCGCGTGGGGCTGCCCGGGGAGCCGGGCGCCGATAAGTGGGAGGTCTTTACGGCGGGCGGCCGCAACGCTACGGGTATCGACGCGGTGGCGTGGGCCGAGGAGGCGGCTCGTCGCGGCGCCGGCGAAATCCTACTGACCAGCATGGACCGCGACGGCACCAAGGCCGGCTTTGACCTGGCGCTCACCCGCGCCGTGGCGCGCGCGGTGCCGATTCCCGTCATCGCGAGCGGCGGCGTGGGCACGCTCGAGCATTTTGCCGAGGGTGTGATTGAGGGCGAGGCCGATGCCGTGTTGGCGGCCAGCGTCTTTCACTTTGGAACCTTCAGCATTCGCCAGGTGAAGGAGTATATGGCCTCGCAGGGCATCCCTGTCAGGTTGGACTTCTAGCGCTGCGGCTTGCCCAGGCACCGCATCTTGCCGCTCAAACCGTCGCTCGCGTACCAAAGTACGCGTCGCTCCTCTTTCGCGGCAACCTGCGGCACCTGGACAACCCTCGCCGACCTGTGGGGCTTACTGTTATTACTTGGGAGAAATGATGACTGAGGTAGTAGAAGCTGCTGATCTTAAATACGACGCCCACGGGCTGATTCCTTGTGTGGTTCAGCAGTATGACACCGGTGAGGTGCTTATGGTTGCTTGGATGAACGAGGAATCGGTGGGGCTGACGCTCAAGACCGGCACCACGTGGTTTTGGAGCCGCAGCCGCCAGGAGCTCTGGAACAAGGGCGCGACGAGTGGCAATATGCAGGAGGTTAAGGAACTCTGGACCGACTGCGATAGCGATACGCTGCTGGTCAAGGTGGACTCGCCGGGTCCGGCCTGCCATACCGGCAACCGTACCTGCTTCTTTAAGCGCGTGGAAGGGGGAGTGCGATGAAAGTCGTGACGCCGTTCGAGGTCGCCGACTGCAACACCGAGCTCCTCCGCGCGGGCGTGCCATGCCGCGTGCACCTGACCGATGCCTGCGGGGCGCAGTCGTTTTGGCTCGAGGCCGAGAAGGAAAGGCTCGACGAGGCCCATGCCGTCATCGTTGAGTTCTTTGAGAAAAAGGGCGCAAAGCTTCGGTTCGATGAGACCGGTACTTACTTTACGCTGCAGTAACGAGAGGAAATAACCATGGGAGTCAGAACAGCTAACGTACAGCCGGGAAACATCGGCGAGACGCTGACAGGTCTGGCCGAGGTGATTCACGGTCGTCGTGATACATCGCCGCAGGAGAGCTATACCGCGCGTCTGCTGACCGAAGTCGAGGACGAGCTACTCAAGAAGCTTGCCGAGGAGGCGAGCGAGGTGATCATGGCCTGCAAGGATAACGATCACGATCACATCCGTTACGAGGCCGGCGACCTGATCTACCACCTACTCGTGACGCTCGAGCGCTACGGCATCACCCTCGACGAACTGGCCGGCGAACTCAATGCCCGCCGCCACTAGTCGTTTAAGAACGTCCCCAACGACTAATCTTAGACGAGGGGCGTGGACTCCCATTCTCCGGTGAGGTGGGGGATGTCGAAGGTTCGATAACCGCAGTCGTAGGCGTGGGCTTGCGCTTCGCGGATATTCCAACAGATGTCACAGGCGCGGTGCGCGTCCGAGCCAAAGGTGATTGGCACCTCGGCGTGGGCGAAGCGGCGCAACAGCCCCGTCGAGGGGTAATAGTCGTCGAGGCCCTTACGCGGCGCGGCGGTCGAGACTTCGACACGGCGACCCGTGTCGTGAGCGCATTCGGCCATCTGCTCCCAAAACGGTGCCGGATCAAAATCGGGCGCGAAGCCTTGCTTCGAAAAGCGCATGACCAGGTCGGGATGGGCCATTACATCAAAGTTGAGTGAGCTTTCGCAAGCACGGCACCAGTCGTCGACGTAGCGCTCCCACACGCCGCGCACGCCTAGGTTTTCCCAAACATGCAGGTTGGTATCGTCGTCGATCCAGCCGCAAAGGGAATCGGGTGTATCGGGGCGCGCGACGTTTTCCGTTCCCGCCGTACCCGCGGCACCGGCCATGATATCGCCCGGATCGCCAATCCAGTGCACACTGCCCAGACGCACCACGGCGCCATCGGACCAGCCCTCAACCAAAGGCTCGCAACCTTCGTACCAGTCGCATTCAAAGCCATAGATAAGCTCGAGCTCCGGCGCGATTTGCGCGGCAAGCCTGCAGGCGTCCTCAAATGCCAGACGATGCGCCGTCAGGTCGCCCTCGACAACCTGCACTTCGCAGTTGGCGTCCATGCTGGCGGGCAGGGTGAGGTGGTCAGTCGAGACCATGACGCGGCAGCCGGCCGCAGCGGCGGCGCGGACGTTGTCCTCAAACGAGGCATGGCCATCCGAAAACGAGGTATGAGTATGGCAATCGATCAGCGGGCAAGCAGACATGGTGACTCCTTTGCATTCGGCGAATCCGCTCCATTGTAATGGCGCAGCCTCAGCGCGTCGTGCGCGCGGGGTGCCGAAATCGATTGGAAAGGCTGTGCGGCGCGTGCCGGCGCCGGCGACTACTTGCTTCGTGCCGCCGCACGTTTGACCTGCACCGTTACCATCGCGTGTCTCACGGCGGTGATGGGGCGATAGCGGATCATACGCGGTCCCGACCAGCGCATGACCTCGCGGATCTTCTCGCGCATGGCAGGCCGGTAACAATGCGAAGGACATGCCGAGCAAAATGTCTTGGTGCCCATGTGCGGGCAGTGCCCAATGCGCGCGATGGCGTATTTCTGCAGCTCGGCGCATTCGGGGCAGAGCGTAATGGTCCGAAGGCCGAGTTTCACGCGCGCGGACTCATCGTCGCCGGCCTGTTCGACCGCATGCCCGCCGCCATGATGCCCACGACACCACAGCGCAATCATCTGCGACACCATCTGGGTCTCGCGCTCACGTTTGCGTGCCAGCTCCGGTGTGTCGACCGGGCGCGCCATTAGCTCAGCCTCCCGTGCTCGACCGAAAGCGAGAAATCGGCAAACGCGCAGGTGCTGGCACGGTGGCTCACGAGTACGATGGTCTTGCCGCGGCGCTTGAGCTCGTCAACGGCCTGCATTACGGCTGCCTCGTTGAGAGCGTCGAGTGCGCTGGTGGGCTCGTCGAGCAAGATGAAAGGTGCGTCGTTGAGGAAGATGCGCGCAAGGCCGATGCGCTGGCGCTCGCCGCCCGAGAGCGAGTCGCCCAGCTCGGCAACGGGCGTGTCGAGTCCCTGCGGCAGACGGTCGATGAGCGTGGTGAGTGAGGCGGAGCGGCAAGCGTCGAGCAGCTCGGCATCGGTGGCGTTGGCGTGCGCGATCAGCAGGTTCTCGCGCACGGTGCCGCAGAACAGATGTGTGTCCTGGGTCATATAGGCCTCGTGGCTGCGCAGGCTCGCCGTGTTGATGCGGCGGGCATCGATGCCGCTCACCGTGATGGTGCCGGCTGTGGGGTCCCAAAAGCGCATGAGCAGCTTAAGCAGCGTCGACTTGCCCGAGCCCGAGCGCCCCATGATGCAGGTCATGGTGCCGGGCGCAAAGGTGCAGGTCACATCGTCGAGGATGAGACTCGTGGCGGTGTCGTTCGCGACCTGCCCTGTGGCGCCCGCACCGCCCGCGTCCACGCCGCCCGCATAGCTAAAGCTCACATGCTCGGCTGCGGCGCCGGCAAACTCAACGTCCTGTTCGTCGGCGACCTCGGCACACTGGGGCTGCTCGTCGAGCAAATCGAGCACGCGTGCGCCCGAGGCGAGCGTCTCCTGCAGTGAGGCGCCCAGGCGGCTCACGGCCATCACCGAGCCAAACGACGACACAAAGGTAAAGACGGCGACAAACGCTGCGGCAAAATCAATCGTTCCCGCAGAAACCAGCTGCAACGCACGCTCGAGCATCACCAGATTGGCCGCAAGAATAAGCGCATCGGCTACGGCCTCGCTGGCCGCCTGGCGGCGCTTGAGGCGCGCGTCCACGGCGCCGACTCGCTCGGTCAGCTTGCCCAGGGCACGGCTGCGATCGGCGCCACCGGCAAACTGGATAGTCTCGGACGCGCCGCGTAGACTGTCGAGCACAAAGGCACCCAGCTTACCGACGCCCTCGCGGCTCTGGCGGCCGGTGGTGCCGCATGCCCTGGCCGAGGTCAGGGGCAGCAGCACACCCAGGACCGCGTAGGCCACGAGCGCGATGCCCGCGAGCTCGGGGCTCACAGCCAGCAAAAAGCCCTCAAACACAACGGTGCAGACCAGAGCTATGGCAATGGGCGAGATGGTGTGCGCGTAGAAGACCTCGAGCAGCTCGATATCCGAGGTGACCAGGCTCACGAGCTCGCCCTTGCCGCGGCCCTCGAGCTTGGCGGGGGCGAGCTGGCGCAGGGCGCCAAACACCAGGTCGCGAATGTGCGCGAGCAGACGGAATGCGATGTAATGGTTGCAGAGCTGCTCGCCGTAGTGGAGCGGCCCGCGTGCGATGCCGCAGGCGGCACAGGCCGCGCATGCTGCGATCAGACCAAGCCCCAAGGCGTTGCGGCCCAGCGCGGCCATAAGGCCGAGGGCGCCAAAGGCCGGCACGAACGCGGCGGTGAGCATGCCAATGCTGCCCAGCGCGACGGCTAGCACAAGCCAGCCGGCAAGCGGTCGGACGAGCCCCATCATGCGCCACATGATGGACGACGCCGAGCGACGGGCGCGGCCGGAGTCAGGCACCGCGGTAGCGGAAGACGAGCCGGCACCGTTGAGGCCATCGGTACAGGCAGTACTGCCGCCAACAGCCTCAACCGCGCCGGCATCCTCGGCATCATCCTCCGCATACGCATATGCCGAGAGCTGCTCCTGGCTGTTCCACATGCGCGCATAGGCGCCCGCGGTGGTCAAGAGCTCGCCGTGAGTTCCGTGCTCGGCAATGCGACCGCGTTCCAGCACCAGAATCTGGTCGGCGTCCATGATTGTCGACAGGCGATGCGCCACCACAATTACGGTGTGCTCGCCGGCGAGCGATGCGATGACCTCGCTGATTGCGGCTTCGCTTGCGGCGTCCACATTGCTCGTCGCCTCGTCAAACACATAGATGGGCGAGTCGTGCAGCAGGGCGCGGGCCATGCACACGCGCTGGCGCTGGCCGCCCGAAAGGTTGGTGCCGCCCTCGTTAATCACCATGTCGAGCCCGCCGTTGGCCTGCACAAAGGCCGCCACGCGCGTGCGGTCGAGCGCGCGCAAAAGCTCGGTATCGGTGGCGTTGGGCTGGGCAAGCAGCAGGTTGTCGCGCAGGGTGCCGGCAAACAGGTAGCCGTTGGTGGGCACCAGCGTGACGGCACACATGAGTGAGGTGGCCGTGGCATCGCGCAGTTCAACGCCGCCAATGCGCACGCTGCCGCGGTAGGCGTCCTTGCGGCCCGAGATAATCCCCGCGAGCGTGGACTTGCCGCCGCCGCTTTCGCCCACGAGTGCCACGAGCGAGCCGTGCGCAATGGTCGCGCTGGCGCTGTCCAGCACCGTGCGGTCGCCGTAGGCATAGCTCACGCCCGCGAGCTCGATATCGCCGCGACCGTCAAGCTCAACATCGCCGCGCTCGGGCTCGGGCGTATCCAAAATGCCAAACATGCGGCGCGAGGCGGCCATGCCGTTCATGGCTGTGTGGAACAGCGATCCTAGGCGGCGCATAGGCAAAAAGAACTCCTGCGACAGAAAGACGATGAGGAAGGCAGCCTCAAAGCCGATCTTGCCCGTGGCGAGCTGCAGCGCGGCTACGATAATGCCGAGCGCGGCGCCCATGTAGACGACCAGGTCCATAACGCAAATGGAACGCAGCTGCATCACCAGCAGGCGCATGGTCGCTGTGCGGAAACGCTCGGACTCGGCGTTGATGCGCTCGTGCCAGCTGCGATCGGCCTGGTAGACCTTAAGGGTGGTGAGACCCTGCACGGCCTCCAGGAACATGCCGCCAAGATCGACATAGCTGCCCCAGTACTCGGCACCGATCTTTTTGGCGTTGCGCATGACCATCATAATGGAGACGGGGATGACCGGAACGCAGGCGAGCAGCAGCGCGGCGGGAAGACCCGCTTGGCCCACGAGCAGTACAAACAGCGTGATGGGTGCCAAGCCGGCAAAGAAGAGCTGCGGCAGGTAACCGCCAAAGTACACTTGGAGTTGCGTGGCGCCCTCGACGCTGGTCTGGACGGCCTCGGCGGTGGGAACGGTCTCGGTGTAGGAGGGGCCGAGTGCGGTGAGCTTGTCGTAGACGAGCGAGCGCACGCGGCGGACGGCCTCGAACGCGGCCTTGTCGCCGGCGCGTTGGGCCAGGTAGATGGAGGCGGCGCGCACGATGATGGCGGCGGCGAGCGGTAGGGCCGCCTGTGCGAGGGCATCGACGGCGAGCGCGGCGGAAAGACCGTCCGTGACGATGCCGCCCAAGATGCGTGCAAGCACCCACATCACCGTGATGTTTGCCATGAGCGCGATCCACTTAAACAGGACGCTTGCCATAATGTAGGGCGTTGCCTGCGGAACCAGGGAGAAGAGCCGCTTCTCGAACATGAAACCTCCTATGCCGTAACGGTGCCGGGCGGGGTTCTCGGCAGCCGCTTAGTTAGCCAAATGCAACTAGAGTAACATCGTGCAGCGGGTAAGTATGCCGAGGGTAATTTTTAGCCGATGAACTGCGTAGAAAGTTCAAAATTGTTGAGTGCGGCGAACTTTGTGGTGGACGGAGTGCGGGCGCAATTTTGATCGTGTGTGGCCCCGCTCCAAAACGTGTACGTCAGCCTCCAAAACCGACAAAAAATGACATGTTTGGCGGCTGATGTACACGTTTGGATGGGGGCGAGGACGACGGCGGGCGAAAGTCACGCCTGTGCCACGTCCGATGTGCTAGCGTTTGGGTGAATAAAACGAGCCCGTGCGGAAAGGATCCGGACCGTATGCAACGTGGAAGTACATCTCCGCTGTCTCGCGAGACCGATGCGCCTGAAACTATCGTCAAGCTGGAGTGCGACATCGATGACGCGTCGCCCGAGGTGCTCGCCTACGCCGCCGACCGCCTGCGCGAGGCCGGCGCCCGCGAGGTGCACTGGCTGCCCCTCTACTGCAAAAAGGGCCGCCCCGGATGGCAGTTGCAGGTGATCTGCTCGCACGAGGATATCGAGCGCCTACAGACGATTATCTTTTTGGAAACCACGACCAACGGCATTCGTCGCCAAGTCATGGAGCGTGTTTGCTTGCCACGTCGCTTTGAGCAGGTGGCGACGCCTTGGGGCGAGGTGTCCGTCAAGGTGGCGACCCTGCCCGACGGCAGCGAGCGCGCGGCTCCCGAGTACGAAGACTGCGCCCGTCTCGCCCGCGCGCACAACGTGCCGCTCCAGCGCGTGATGCAGGCGGCTCAGAGCGCGGCGCTTCGATTTGGGTAACGCGGCCGGTGGCACGCCGCGCCCAGCCCCATCAAACCCACCCGAAAGGACTCCCCATGAAATACCTCATCGCTTCCGACATCCACGGCTCGGCATACTGGGCCGAGCGCCTGTGCACTGCCATCGAATCCGAGCAGCCCGACCGCATTGTGCTGCTGGGCGACCTGCTCTACCACGGCCCGCGTAACGACCTGCCGCGCGACTACGCCCCCAAGCGCGTGATTCCGCTGCTCAACGCCCTGGCTGACCGCATCATCGCCGTCCGCGGCAACTGCGACGCCGAGGTCGACCAGATGGTCCTCGACTTTCCCGTCATGGCCGACTACGCCACGTTGTTTGACGAGACCGGCCGTGAACTGTTCCTGACGCACGGCCACGTTTTTGGCGCCGGTATGCACAACAGTGTCGACCACGCGCCCGCGCTGCCCGAGGACTCCGCGCTCGTCTACGGCCACACGCACATCAAGGTTAACGAGGAAAGCGCCGCGCACCCGGGCCTGTGGCTCTTCAACCCCGGCAGCGTGAGCATTCCCAAGGACGGCACGCACAGCTACGGCATCTACGAGAACGGCGCGTTCCGCCACGTGATCCTGGAGGAGGACTAACCATGGCCGAGCATATGGCTCAGCAAAATGCCGAGGGTTCGCGCGACCTGTCCACGCTGGTAGACGCGTCGGCCGAGCTGCAGCATCTGGTACAGACCATCTGGCGCCTGCGTCAGCCCGACGGCTGCCCGTGGGACCGCGAGCAGACGCACAACAGCATTGGCAAGAACATGATCGAGGAAGCCTACGAGGCGCTCGATTGCATCGAGACCGACGACGCGGCGCATCTGCGCGAGGAGCTCGGCGACGTGCTCATGCAGGTGGTGCTGCATGCGCAGATTGCGGCGGACGCCGGTGAGTTTACGCTGGCCGATGTGGCGCGCGATATCGACGCCAAGCTCATCCGCCGCCACCCGCACGTGTTTGGCGATGTGGATGCCGATAACTCCGACGAGGTGCTCAAGATTTGGGACGAGGTCAAGCTTGCCGAGAAGGCCGCCAAGGACAAGGCCGTGGCGGCAGGCGAGGCCGCGCCCGAGGGCCTGCTCGACGGCGTGCCCACGCACCTGCCGGCGCTGATGCAGGCGCAAAAGGTGTCGCGCAAGGCGGCGGCCGTGGGCTTTGAATGGGAGACCGTCCAAGATGTGTGGGACGAGGTCGCCGAGGAGCGTGCCGAGTTTGAGGCCGAGGCCCCCGGAACGCCCGAGCGCGAAATGGAGTTTGGCGATCTGCTCTTTGCCCTGGTCAACGTCGCGCGCAAGGAGGGTATCGACGCCGAGAGCGCCCTGCGCGCGAGCACGGCCAAGTTTCGCCGTCGCTGGGCTGCGATAGAGCAGATGGCGGCCGATGCCCACGTGGATCTGGCCGAGCTCTCGACCCACGGCCTCAACGACCTGTGGGATGCCGCAAAGGCGGAGGAGTAAGACTGCGGGAACGACGGGCTGACACGCCTCATCGTTCCCGCTAAATTTTTCGAAAATCAAGTGTATCCCTCGGCTAACTTAGGGCATAATGCAAAAAGTGCGACATGGCTAACTTACGGAGGCGCACCGACGGTGCACGGTCAGCCGGTCGCCAAGCATTCAGCCCGTTTCCAAGTGAGAGGGAGACAACATGAGCGATATTTTGGACGTCTACGGTCGCGAGGTGCTCGACAGCCGCGGCAATCCCACCGTCGAGGTCGAGGTCGTGCTCGAGGACGGCAGCTTTGGCCGCGCAATGGTGCCTTCGGGTGCTTCGACCGGCGCCTTTGAGGCCTGCGAGCTGCGCGATGGCGACAAGAGCCGCTACCTGGGCAAGGGCGTCTCTCAGGCCGTCGAGCACGTCAATAACGAGTGCGCTAACGCCGTCGTGGGCCTCGACGCCTTCGACCAGCGCGCCGTCGATGCCGCGCTGATTGCCGCGGACGGTACCCCCAACAAGACCAAGCTCGGTGCCAACGCCATCCTGGGCGTGTCGCTGGCCGTCGCCCACGCCGCTGCCGAGTCGGCGGGTCTTTCGCTGTACCAGTACCTGGGCGGCGTCAACGCTCACCTGCTGCCCACGCCCATGATGAACATCCTCAACGGCGGCGTGCATGCCGACAACAACGTTGACTTCCAGGAGTTCATGATCATGCCCGTGGGTGCTCCGAGCTTTGCCGAGGGCCTGCGTTGGTGCGCCGAGGTCTACCACACCCTCAAGGGCGTGCTGCACGAGGCCGGCCTGGGCGGCGGTGTGGGCGACGAGGGCGGCTTCGCGCCCAACCTCAAGACCAATGCCGAACCGTTTGAGTACATTACCAAGGCCGTCGAGAAGGCTGGCTTTAAGCCCGGCGTCGACTTCATGTACGCCATGGACCCGGCGTC
>DBGEDL010000116.1:0-27936 GCA_048375035.1 Collinsella sp. | reverse complement strand
GTACAACCACGAAGGAACGTTTGTAAGGAGGGACGTGTAGACCATGGATCTTTCGACTTTGATGCCGCAACAGCTGCAAGTCGTCAAAACGCTCGACCGCCCGCTGTTTGTCTCGGCGGGCGCCGGTTCGGGCAAGACCTTCACCCTCACGCGCCGTATCGTCTACGCGCTCTCGCCCGAATCCGGTCCGTTCATTGAGCATCTGGACCAGGTGCTCGCCATTACCTTTACCAAGGACGCCGCGGCCGAGATCCGCGACCGCGTGCGCCGTGCGCTTATCGAAGAGGGCATGGACGAGGAAGCCCTGACGGTTGACGACGCCTGGATTTCGACCATCCACGGCATGTGTTCGCGTATCCTGCGCGCGCATGCGCTGGAGCTGGGCATCGACCCCGAATTTACGGTGCTCACCGATACCGATGAGCTCATGGACCAGGCTGTCGAGCATGTGCTGGGCCGTGCGACGGCGCCCGATGCCGCCCCCGAGCTTGCCGCTTCGCTCAAAGCCCTCTATGCCTGGTATCCCATGGCGGGCGAGGGCGGTCCCTTTGGCGGCGGCACCACCATCAAGGGCTTGGTGCGCGACCTGCTGGAGCTGTCCAGCCAGCTGCCGGGGGGTATGGACGACGTGTGCGTGCTTCGCGGCTGCTCCGATACCTCGGCCCTGGCTGATGCCTATCGTGCGGCGCTCGGCGCGAGCAAGGCCGCGACCGAGAAGGCGCGGGTGGCACTCGAGGCGATCGACACGTTCGAGGCGAGCGACAAGACCATGGCGGATGTGGCGCGGCTCATGATGTCGTGCGGCATGCCGCGTGCGAGCAAGATGTTCCCTAAGGAGAACGTCGAGCTGCTCAAGGCAGAGGCTGCCGACACGTTTGTCAACATTGTGCTGGCTTGCGGCGACCCGGCGCTCGATGCGCTGACAGGGCTCGCCCGTGCCGTAGAGGCGGAGTACCGCGCGCTCAAGGCCGACCAGTCCGCGCTCGATAATAACGATCTGCTGCGCATGGCATACGAGGCGCTGCGTGATTGCCCCGCCATCCGAGCCGCCTACGAGGGCCGTTTTAAGATGGTCATGATCGATGAGTTCCAGGACACCGACCAGATGCAGGTCGATCTGATTCGCTACCTGACGGGTGCGGGCGAGCGTGCGCTGTGCACGGTGGGCGACGCGCAGCAGTCGATTTATCGCTTCCGTGGTGCCGAGGTCGAGGTCTTCCGCCGCCAGGAGTGCAAGGTGGGTGCTTCGGGCGCGTCGGCAGCTGCCAGCACCCCGGGCGCCGTTCTCGCTTCGTCTGGGGCACCCGCCGGCGAGCTTGTCAAACTCGTGCGCAACTTCCGCAGTCACGACGAGGTCCTGCGCTACGTGGCGCGTGTCTTTGACGGCGATACCGGTGGCCTTATGCAGGGCTTTTTGGATCTTGAGCCGAGCGATAAGCGCGAAGACAAGCTCAGGGCAGAGGCTTCGCGCCGCCAGGCGCTGCTCGTTGTCGGCGGCAGTACACAGGAGCGCACGCAGGCCAAGGCCCGTGCAATTGCAGAGCGGTTCCATGCGCTCGTCAAGGCGGGGCAGCCTCAGGGCGATATGGTGTTGCTGCTGGGCCGTATGACCAATGCCGACGTCTACGCCCAAGCGTTCCGCGACCAGGGACTCGACTGCGTCAT
This sequence comes from Collinsella sp., assembly GCA_048375035.1. Classification (GTDB taxonomy): domain Bacteria; phylum Actinomycetota; class Coriobacteriia; order Coriobacteriales; family Coriobacteriaceae; genus Collinsella. Next base: position 26,271 of record DBGEDL010000116.1, on the reverse strand, counting down.
CGCGGGCGGCTCGGTCTTTGCCCAGGCTGCCGAGGTGCAGACGATTCGCGCCCTGGTGTGCGCGCTTGCCAACCCGGCGGACACGGCGCAGGGCCTTATGCCCCTGCTGGCCTCGCCGATGTTTGCGCTCGGCGCCCAGGAGTTCTTGGCGCTGGCGACCAAGCTCGACGACCAGACGGGGGAGACCTCGCGCCGCAATATCGATGCGGGCATTATGAGTGACTGTGACGTGCCCGGCCTGCAGGATCTGCCGCTGCTGACGCGCGCCCGCGAGGTGCTGCGCTATGCGTTCCGTCGCGTGGGCCGCGATTCGTTTGCCGTTATCGCACGCGATGTGGTCAACGCCTCGGGCTGGTTTGTGCGCCTGGCGCAGCGTGGCCCCGAGGGCAAGGCCATCGCCGCTAACGTGCTCAAGGCACTCGATGCCGTGGCCGAGGCAGAGGCCGAGGTCGGCAACTCGCCGCGTTCCATTGCACTCGCCTTCGATCGCTTCTTGGCGGGCAAGGAGGCGCCGGGCGCGCTCAACGAGGAGGGCAACGGCGCGGTGCGCATCATGACGGTGCATGCGTCCAAGGGTCTGGAATATCCGGTCGTGGCGGTTTCCGAGTGCTTTGGCGTACGTAAGTCGACCGGAGCTGCCCAGATGGGGCGTGTCGAGGGCGGCGCGCAGGTTGTGGCGCTGCCGGCACGCTTTGATGGCGTTAAACTCGCCGACGGGACCTTCGTGAAGGGCGATGACGTCAAAAAGCAGTTTGAACACGCGTTTAAGGGCAAGGGCACGTCGCTGTGGTTGCCGCTGGAGCTCATGGAGGACATCTGCGCGACGGGCTCTCCCGCCGAGGCATTTGCCCGCCTGCGCAACGACGACCTGCAGCTTTCGCTCGAGGAGCGGGCCCGCTTACTCTACGTTGCCATGACGCGTGCCCGCGAGCTGGTGATCTTGGCGATGGATGCCGGCGTGAGCCGCGGCAAGGTGACGGCGCCGACCTTCGACGTCGAGACCGATCTGACCTACGACGTGCTGCGTCGTATTTTGCCTACCGACGCTCTGGACATGCCGCAGCTCGATGCCGACCGCCTGGTGTTCGACAACTCCCAGCCGGGCGACTACGAGCTCATTTCGCTCGCGGACTTTACCTTTGGCGAGCAGGCGTTTGAGGCCAACGCTTCGCTGGATGTCGAGGGCGGGCTTGTCCGCGGCGATGCGGAGCCGGAGGGTGCCGGTGCGGATGCCCGCGCCACCGTTCCCGGTCCTGCCGACCCCGAGCCCGATGCGTTTGAGCTCGTGTATCCCCAGGCGGTGGGCGTGCGCATGGGCACCTGCCCGTATCCGGCGCGCGATTCGTACAGCTACTCGTCAATTGCCGCGGCGCTGCATGCCGAGACGGAAGACCGTGCCGCCGAGACTCGTGTTCCCATGGACGAGGCAGGCGATGATGCAGAGTCGGATGGCTCGGAGATGGCCGATGCAGACGTGGCTGCTGTCGAGCCCGCCGGCAACCCCATGGCGCTGGGCTCGGCGTTCCATGCCGCCTGCCAGTGGCTGATCGAGGTGGGTGCCGATGCGCTGCCCGCTGAGCGTGCCGATGCGCTGGCGCGCCTGTGGTGCCTGACGCCGGAGCAGCGCGAACGCTTCGACGTTGCCCTGGACCGCTGGCTCAAGTCGGCGGTCCGTGCCGAGCTGCTTGCCTGGCCGTGCATCCGTGCCGAGGTGCCGTTCTTCTCGCTGGGCTGCGAGGACGAGGACATCGCCCGCTACGGTGCCTATGCCGAGGGCGCCATTGATGCACTGGCGACGAACCCGGCGGATTCGTCACGCGCGCTGGTCATCGACTACAAGACGGGCGGCACACCGGACGAGACGCCGGAACAGCTGCAGGAGAAGCACGCCCTGCAGGCGCGCGTCTACGCCGATGTTCTGCACAAGGCGGGCTTTGAGGCCGTGACCGTCAAGTTCGTCCGCGTGGAGCAAGTCGACCCCGCCAACCCGTGCGAGCCTCAGGTGGTCACCTACAGCCTCTAGCCACCTCAGGCTTTATGGTGCTATTTGGTTGGTTTTGCGGCCGTAAGGCCCTCAATCGTCCAAATGGCACCGCAACGCATGGGAGAGCTTAGGGCGGTACAATGGCCCGAACGGTTCAAACGAATAAGGGGCCATCATGCAGCTCACCAAAACGCTTAAGGTGACGCCGGAGGAGCTTTTTGACGCTCTGGCGGGGTCCATCATGCAGGATATCGAGAACGTCACGGGCAAACGTCCTAGCCGCAATAAGCTCAACGGCTATAAGTACGAGAAGCGCGCCCAGTCCGCAAAAGGCAAGACCAAGGGCACGGCGATCAAGGTTAAGATCAAGCACTTTGACTACCCGTGCCTCTATGAGGTCCGTTTTCAGTATGCGGCGGGCATCAATACCATGCGCTATGAGACTGCACCTGCTGGCGATGGTGCTTGCGAGCTCACCTATACCGAGGATTTTCAGGGTGCGGGCGGCAACACGTCTGGCATGCGCGGCAAGCTCGGCCTCTTCTTCTACGAGCGCAAGCTCAAGAGCCACGCCAACCAGACGATTGATCAAATCGTCAAATACATCGAGGGTGAGCGCCGCGTAAAGGCTAATCCCGCCTTCGCCGATGATACTGCCGAAAACGCTTCGGATGTATTCCATTGATACCCTGTGCAAAAGCTTTACCGCTCTTCACATCAACTGTGAACACTTCAGGCTTCGAGTCAGTAGCGAGCGGCCCGACAAAATTAGTTGATGGAAGTGCCAAATGAATAAGAATGCCGCTACGCAACTGCACATCTATTCCGCCTTTTTCGTTCTCGCGGGATTTGTTTTAAATCGGGGAGTGTTTCTACTTTTCCTTGCGGAGAAAGGAATGTCTGTCACGGAAATCGCGCTTTATCAAGCCCTGTTTAACATTGCAACGGTCGTCCTTGAGCTGCCAACAGGGCTGATAGGCGATTTCTTTGGAAAGAAGGTTTCGATTCAAGTGGGCGTGCTGCTGCTTTTCTTCCATACGGCTGGCATGCTGTTGCTCTCAGGCCCCTTTCTTGTCGTGCTTTCCCTTGTTGAGGCACTCGCCTACTCCCTTCAATCGGGATCCGAACAAGCGCTTTTATATGAAATTGCCCGGAATGCCGGTCAAGGAGAGCGCTTCCTCACCATCAATGCTCGGCTGCTTGCCGCACAATCAATCGCTACGGGAATGGCAATTGTGCTCGGATCTTTCATTGCCCAAGTATCTTGGAGCGCCCTCTACGTATGTGTCTCCGTTTTCTATCTCCTGCAGCTTTTCCTTCTGTATCCCATTGAGAGGACGGAAGCGACCCGTTCTGAAAGCTCTGAAAAGGGAAGGTTTGACGTAGCCAAGATCTTCAGACGCGAAACCTGGTGCATTGGAGAATCCGCTTTTGCGGTGTTGCTTCTTCTAATCGGCACAAGCATGCTCGATGGATTCTATGGGAGTTATTACAACTTGAATCAGTTGGTATTCGACGCATTTGATGCTCCCGTCTCCATAATAGGAATCTTTTTCGGTGCATCCTATGCAGTAAATGCGACGGCCTACATTGCAGCAGATTTCTTCTCATCGCGTTTCGGGAAAAGAAATACCATGCTCGGCTCGATGCTAATCGAGGCTGGCCTTTTCATGATTCTTCCGTGGTTCGCTTCAAATCCGCTGTGTTTGTTTGGCCTTAGCATGGTGCTTTGTTTTCTCCCAGAAGTGGTGTACATCATTTCGGAAAACTTAATCCAAGACGCGATAGCGGACGATCTTCGCGCGACGATCCTTTCCGTCGCGTCTCTGGTAAGGGCTCTCTTTTCTGCAATGTTTTTCTCCATATTTGGATATGTGTTGGGGTTATATCCCATTCAGATAGCGCTCGGTGTTATTGGTGCAATCGCGATAGCAATTACCGCCGTTGTTTCTTTAAAAATGGTAGGAATACATGTCTCCAAGAATTGATATATCGATTGACGAGCTGCCCGAAGCGTCGAGCCTTCTTGATGGACATGACTATTCGTCACAAATCATTCAGCGTATCGCCGGGGTTCCAGTAATACTCGATGCATCGGGATGCCCTCATTCCCTTTTTGAAGGTCCCAAATTGACTACCCGTGTGGGTTTGGCTAGGTTCGGGTGCTGTCCGTGCCGTGCGGTAAAATCGTTCAGTCAGAACACGAACCCGCATCGGAGCTCATCACATGGCATTCGTCCATCTGCACAATCACACTGTTTTCTCCATGCTCGACGGCGCAACCCGTATCCAGGATATGGTCAATCGCGCCGTAGAGCTGGGCATGCCCGCCGTGGCCATTACCGACCACGGCTACATGTATGGCGTGCCCGATCTGGCGCTGGCCTGCGACGCCGTCAACCACAATACGCCCGAGTACAAAACTTGGAGCCACGACAAGGCCTTCTTGGAAAAGGACCGCCGCGACGAGCTGGTGGAGCCCGATCCCGAGGAAAACCCGCGCGAGCATGCCCAGTATGTGAAGGACATGGCCATGTGGGACGAAAAGGGCAACATCGACGAGCTCAAGCCGCCCCTGGTCATCAAGCCCATCTTTGGCTGCGAGGTCTACTTTACGCCGGACGAGACGCTCGCCCGCGACCACAAGCCCGAGCTCTACCACATGATCCTCCTGGCCAAGGACCAGGAGGGCTACGTCAACCTGATGCAGACGGTTTCCGAGGCCGCCGTGCAGGGCTTTTACTACAAGCCGCGTGTGACGCTCGACAACCTGCGCCGCCACGCCAAGGGCATGATTTGCACGAGCGCCTGCATCGCGGGCATCATCCCCAAATACATCGACCGCGGCGACATGGAAGGCGCCATCAAGTGGGCCGAGACCTTCCGTGATACCTTTGACCCCGGCGACTTTTACATCGAGATCCAGGAACACGGCATCACCACCGACAACGGCCTGACCGACGAGCAGATGGACCGCACGCTCATCGACATCGCCAAACAGGTGGGCGTCAAGGTTATCGCCACCAACGACTTCCACTACCTGCGCCGCGAGGATGCGCCCGTGCAGGACGTCATCATGTGCATCGGCATGAACGCCAAGGTCGACGACCCCAACCGCATGCGCATGACCGGCTCGGAGTTCTACATGAAGACCGAGGAGGAGATGCGGGCGATGTTCCCGTATTGCCCCGAGGCCTGCGACAACACGCTCGAGATCGCCGACAAGTGCTACGTGGAGCTGGACTGGGACTCCATCATCCTGCCGCGCTTCCCACTGCTCGACCCCGGCGAGACACACGAGAGCCAGTTCCGCCGCGAGTGCGAGAAGGGCCTGCGCCAGCACTACGGTGACGACTGGGCCACGCGCGAGATCGGTGGCGTCAACATCAAAGAGCGCTTTGAGTACGAATATAAAGTCATCTGCGACAAGGGCTTTGCCGCCTACTTTTTGATTGTCGCCGAGTACGTGCAATGGGCCAAGGACAACGGCATCGGCGTCGGCCCCGGCCGTGGCTCGGCCGCCGGCGCTATCGTCGCCTACGCCATGAACATTACCGCGTTCGACCCGCTCGAGAACGGCCTGATGTTCGAGAGGTTCCTGTCTCCGCAGCGTACCGAGATGCCCGATATCGATATGGACTTCGACGATGAGCGGCGCCTCGAGGTCGTGGAGCACGTTCGCCAGCTCTACGGCCCCGAGAAGGTCACCCACGTCATCACCTACTCGACCATTAAGGCCAAGCAGGCCATCAACGATGCCGCGCGCGTTCTGGACTACCCGGTCTACATGGGCCAGCGCCTGTCCAAGATGGTCTCGAGCGACCCCAAGGTCAAGCTCAAGCAGGTGCTCGACAAGCAACCCGGCAAAGAGGATCTGTTTAACCCCGACTTTGCCGAGGCCTATAAAAAGGACGACGACGCCCGCCGCATTATCGACACGGCGCTTTCGATTGAGGGCCTCACCCGTGGCGAGGGTGTGCACGCGTGCGCCGTTCTGATCTGCCGCGACCCCGTCAACGAGCACGTGCCCACCAAGCTCGACACCAAGGGCGGCGTCGAGATTACCCAGTACGAGGGCCATACCGTTGCCGACATGGGCCTGCTCAAGATGGACTTCCTGGGCCTGCGTACGCTGACTGTTATCTCCAAGGCAAAAGCCAACATCAAAAAGAACTTCGGCATCGACATCAAAGAGGAAGAGATTCCCTTTGACGATCCCGAGATCTTTAAGCTCATGGGCTCCGGTCACACCGCCGGCGTCTTCCAGGTCGAGTCCGCCGGCATGACGGCCACGATTAAGAACATGAAGCCCACCGAGTACAAGCACGTCGTAGCATTGATCGCCCTGTACCGCCCGGGCCCGCTGGGCGCCGGCATGGTCTCGTCCTACATCAACCGTATGAACGGCAAGGAGCCGGCGGTCTCCTACGACGACCGCCTGGACGACATCCTGGGCGAAACCTACGGCACCATGGTCTACCAGGAGCAGGTTATGCTCATCTCCGTCGAGATGTGCGGCTTCTCCAAGGGCGAATCGGACTCGCGTATCCGTAAGCCCGTGGCTAAGAAGAAGATCAAACTGCTCACGTCGACGGTGCTGCACTGGGAGGATGGCTCGGACGAGACCACCTACGACCACTGGATGAACGGCGCTATCAAGAACAACTACACGCGCGAGGTCGCCCAGAAGATTTGGGACGATGTTCTCGAGTTCGCATCCTACGCCTTCAACAAGTCGCACTCCGCCGGTTACGCCATCCTGGTTATGCAGACGGCGTGGCTCAAGGCGCACTATCCGCACGAGTACATGGCGGCCGTTCTGACGTCCTATACGGGCAAGACCGACAAGATCGTGCACTACGTCTCGGCGTGCCGTCACGACGGCATTCCCGTGCTTTCGCCAGATGTCAACGAGTCCGGCACCGAGTTCACGGCTACCAAGGAAGGCGTGCGCTTTGGTCTGGCCGGCATCCGCGGCGTGGGCACCGGCGTGGCGCAGACGATTATTGCCGAGCGCGAGGCGGGCGGACCGTTTAAGACGCTGCACGACTTTGTCGAGCGCGTGGACTCGAGCCAGGCCAACCGCCGCGTAATCGAATCGCTGATCAAGGCAGGCGCCTTCGACTCCACGGGGTATCCGCGTCGCCAGATGATGCACTTTGTGGACAAGAACAACCCCGAGAACATCATCGATGCCGCGGTAAAGCGCCAAAAGGACCGCGCGAGCGGCCAAACGTCGTTCTTCGACATGTTCGGCGACGTTGAGGGCTCGGGCTTTGAGGTGAGCGTGCCCGATCCGGATGGCCAGGAATGGGACCGCCACCTTAAGCTGAGCCAGGAGAAGGAAGTTCTGGGCATCTATGTCTCGGACCACCCGCTGCGCCCGTTTGAGTATGCACTAGCCAAGGCGCGCGACTTCTCGTTCTCGCAGATCGATACCGGGTACGAAGTGCAGAACCCCACGGGCGGCACCATCAACCAGGAGATTCCCGAGGGCAAGGCGCTGTGGTGGGCAGGCATGGTCTCGAGCGTGTCCAAGCGCGTGACCAAAAACGGCGATCCCATGGGTATCGTGCAGCTCGAGGACATGGAGGGCGAGGCCACGGTCGTGGTGTTCCCCAAGACCTACAAGGAGGCCGAGGGGTATCTGTACGGCGAGGTCGATCCCGAGACCGGCGCGCAGCTGTCCGACGCGTTTGTGCGCATTAAGGGCAAGCTCGAGCGCTCGGACCGCGGCGACCAGATCATCGCGCAGGAGATCGTGCCGCTGGAGCTCAACGAGGAGAACAACAAGCCCAAGGTGTTTGAGGTCATGGTGCCCAACAGCCGCTTTAGCCAGGGCAATATGGCGCGCTTGGCCACGGTGCTTACCGCCAACCCGGGCGGTGACCGCGTGGAGATCTTTATCGAGCAGGTGGACGGGCGCGTGCTGCGCGCCGAGGTGCCTGCCAAGGTCAACGCGCGCTCGATTCCGCTGCTAGCCGAGGCCAAGGCGATTGTGGGCAACCAGGGACGCGTGACGGTTATCTAAGCTACCCCGGGTGAGATTGGAGGAAGTGATGGCGCAGGGGACGTTTGTGCAGGTGCTTCGCAAAGAGGCGGCGTTGAGCGGCACCTTTATGAAGGGGCGTTCGCTCATGCTCAACGGTGCCGTGCTGTCGATCGAGGACAGCGGCTCGCGCTTCTCCAAAAACGTGACGGTCGAGGGCACGGTGCGCGGCTCGCGCGGCGACCTGTACAAGACGCACGTGGCGCTCGATATGGACGAGCACGAGGTGGTCGACTACGACTGCAACTGCCCCGCCGCATACCGCTATCCCGGTATGTGCAAGCACGCTATTGCCACGGCGCTGGCGTACCTGGACGCCAGCGGCATTGAGCCTGTTGAGGGGCTGCGCACGCCGGTTCGCACGTTTACGGCGCAGCCGAAACAGCCCGCGCGCACCGCGCCCAAAGCGCCGGCCGTCAACCCCAATTTTCCCTTTCCGGCGCCCGTCCCCACGAGCCCGAGCCTTGTGGCGGCGCTTTCCGATCTTTCGGACGCGCGCATGGATGAGCTGGCGAGCATGCGCCGCAAGCTTGCCGGTGCCGTTGATCCCGACGCCCCCAAAGCGGCGTTGGAGCCCTCGTTGGTGCCGTACTACAATCCGCTGTTCGCTGACCGCTTTAGCTGGGCGCTCGAGTTCCGCATTCGCTGTGGATCGGTCTCCTACGTGGTCAAGGACATCGACGGCATGGCCGATGCCTACGTGCGCGGCGGCACGTTCTCCTATGGCAAGAAGCTCACATTTGTCCATTCACCTGAGGCCTTTGACGAAACATCGGCAAAGCTGCTCAACCTTGTTGTGACGACAGTTGCCTATCTCGATGACATCACAAGCTCGCGTTCGGCGTCGTACGACTTTGCCCGCAGCGGTTTTGTTGCCGAGCGTCAGTTGCCGCTGTCCGAGCATAGCATCGTATATGTGCTGGACCTGCTGCGCGGCCAGAGCATCTCCTTTGAGCCCGCCTGGTCGCGGGGGACGACGACGCATCGCACCTATGACGTGGCGGTTGAGGTGCCTCCGGAAGGGGAGGACGAGGCGTCCGCTAAGCGCCCGCCGCTCCTTGCCGCCAAAATCGCGCCGGCGGCTGGTGGTAGCTATGACCTGCGCCTGCCCGCCGATATGTACTGCTTTGCGTCGGGCGATGCCGCCTACTTGGTTGACACGCGCCGCGCGCGCCGTACCGACGCTGCATTTGCTCAGCATGCCGCACCTTTTTTGTCACGCTTGCTGCCGTGCCGCACGCCCGCCCATATTGCCGCCGAGCAGGTGGGTGAGTTCTGCCGCATGGCGCTGCCCATTTTGCGCGACTATACCGACCTCACCGCGCCCGCCGCGCTCGATACCGTGGCACCCGAGCCGAGCTTTGCTATGGCGATCGGCGTCGACGATGGGCTCGTGACCTGCAAGATTACGGTTACCTACGGCGATTGGTCGGCGGATCTCTTTAGCCTGGGCGCTCCGGGCAGTCCCTTCGAAGAGCAACGCCCCGGCGTGCCGCCCCGCGACGAGATAGCGGAGTTTCGCGTTATGGATACAGCGGCTCTGTACTTCGATTTCTACGAGGGCGGTCTGGCGTTTGAGGAGCGCGATGATGCCCACTTGTTCTGCCTGCTGACCGAGGGCCTGTCCGTCCTGTCCGAGCTGGGTGAGGTCATGCTCAGCGACCGTCTGCGCCAGATTTCGGTGCGTCCCGCGCCCAAACTCTCGGTTCGTGCGACCGTCAAGAGCAATCTGCTCGATGTCGAGCTGGGCGCGAGCGGGCTTTCGGCGGCAGATCTTGCCATCTATCTGGACTCGTACAGGCGCCACCAGACGTTTGCGCGCCTGACGTCCGGCGACATCGTGCGCCTGGATGAGGGAGCGCGCGCCGCGTTTGGCCTTGCCGAAGATCTGGGTGTCGATGCCGTCGACCTGCTCGACGGCGTGTCGCTTCCCGCGTCGAGCACCCTTTTTGTCGATAGCATGCTCGCGCGCACGCCCGCGCTCGAGGCCGATCGCGACGCTGCGTTCCGCCGTACCGTCGAGCGCCTGGACACGCTCGGCAAGATGGACTTTACGGTGCCGGCATCGCTCAAGGCAATGATGCGCGGCTACCAGGTCGACGGTTACCAGTGGCTCGGCTCGCTCGAACACCTGGGCCTTGGCGGCATCTTGGCCGACGACATGGGCCTGGGCAAAACGCTGCAGATGATCGCGCATATCCTGGCGCGCGTGGAGGCGGGGGACACCAATCCCACGCTCGTGGTATGCCCGGCCTCACTCGTGTACAACTGGACCGCCGAGCTGGAGCGCTTTGCCCCGTCGCTCGATGTGTGCGCCATTGTGGGCGCCAAGGCTCAACGTCATGTACAGATTGCCGGCGTGGCCGAGCATAGCGTGGTCGTGACGTCGTATGACCTTATGCGGCGCGATATCGACGAGTACGTCGAGCAGGATTTTGCCCGCGTGGTGCTCGATGAGGCCCAGTACATTAAAAATCCGCTCACGCAGGTGGCGCGCGCCGCCAAGCGCCTGCCTGCCGGCGTGCGCTTTGCCCTGACGGGCACGCCCATCGAAAACCGCCTGTCCGAGCTCTGGAGCATCTTTGACTTTTTGATGCCGGGCCTTTTGGGGACGCGCGAGTCGTTTGCCAAGCGCTTTGAGAGCCCCGTCGAGCATGCTGAGGGCGATAGCGCCGCTCGCCTGCAGGCGCTCGTGTCGCCGTTTGTGCTGCGCCGTGTCAAGGAAGACGTGGTGGCCGACCTGCCCGAGAAGATCGAGGATACGGTCATGGCGCAGCTTACCGGCGAGCAGCGCAAGCTCTACCTGGCCAACCAGGACCGCATCGCCCAGCAGGTGCAGCACCGCGAGGCTGGGGAGTTTAAGAAGGACAAACTCAAGGTGCTCGCCGAGCTCACCAAGCTGCGCCAGATCTGCTGCGACCCGCGTCTACACTACGAGGATTACAAGGCGGGGAGCGCCAAGCTCGATACGTGCATGGAGCTCGTGCGCGGCGCACTCGACGGCGGGCATCGCATCCTGTTGTTCAGCCAGTTTACGGGTATGCTCGATATCATCGGTAAGCGCTTGGCCAAGGAGGACATCGCCTTCCTTAGGCTCACGGGCGCTTCGTCTAAGGAAAGCCGCGCCAAGATGGTCGCGCAGTTCCAAGCGGGCGAGGTTCCGGTCTTTTTGATTTCGCTCAAGGCGGGCGGCGTGGGCCTTAACCTGACGGCGGCCGACGTGGTCATTCACTACGACCCGTGGTGGAACGTGGCGGCGCAGGACCAAGCGACCGACCGCGCGCATCGTATTGGCCAGCAACATACCGTGACCGTGTACAAGCTCATCGCCAAGGACACGATCGAGGAACGCATTATGCAGATGCAAGAGTCCAAGCGCGACCTAGTCAACAGCGTGCTCGGCGGCGACGGCATCTCCTCGGCGCTGTTTACGCGCGAGGATGTTCTGGCGCTGCTGGGCGGCGACGGGCGCTAGCTTCGCTCGTTATGTGTTCATTTGCGATGCCGTGGATGGTTCGTTTGCCTTTGGGCATAAGAAGCATCGAGAACATCGGCACATCAGCAAAGGAGAACATCATGGCGAAATTCTTTAAGGACCCCGACGGTAAGCTCATCGCGGCTCTGGGCGATGACGTTGCAACCCCTGCCGGCTGCACGGAACTGACCGCAAACACTGAGGACGCGGCGCACGAGAAGCACGTGCCTGTTGTCGAGAGCGAGCGTGACGGTCATGTGATTCGCGCACGCGTGGGCTCGGTCGAGCACCCCAGCCTGCCTGAGCACTACATTGAGTGGATTGCCCTTGAGGCCGAGGGCCGTCTGGAGGTCCATTACCTTGAGCCCGGCATGAAGCCCGCGACGTTTTTTGCCGGCGGTTCCAAGACCGGTACCGTCTATGCCTATTGCAACCTGCACGGGCTGTGGTCCGCGACGTTCTAGGAGCGTGCCCCCGCTCGGGGTATCATAGCTAGCATATGCACATGCAAGCGCCGACTGCATTATGCGGCCGGCGCTTTTACTACGATTTCGATGGTTTACGACGGAAAGGGCTGGGCCATGAAGCTCGCGCTTGCACAGATCGATATGCGCCTGGGTGATATTGAGGGCATTTGCGGCCGCATCGAGGACCAGGCTCGTCTGGCCCGCGAGCGCGGGGCGCGTGTGCTGTGCGTTCCGGCTCCGCTCTTTATGGGCGCCATGCCCGGTGGCCTGGTGGGCGCTGCCGACTTTGAGCACGACATGCTTGCCGGCTTGACTGGTGTCGCCGAGCGTATCCAGGAGCTTGACATGATCTGCATCGTGCCCGCGGCGGTTTCGTTTGAGGGCCAGCCGCTGCTCGACTACATGATGCTCAAGGACGGTCATGTGGTGCCGGCGCGTTCGAGCATTGCCCTGCAGCGTGGTGAGAACAACGACACGCGTTGGGCGCCGCCGGTGTTCGACGTGGACGGCGTGCGCATTGCCGTGATTTTTGACTTGGACCGCGAACTCGAGATGTTGCCGACCGGTGTTGACCTCATTGCGTATTTCCAATTCAACGCGTTTGACATGACCGACCGCGAGACTGCCGCCATTGCCGCCGTACGCAGCGGCGCCTACCGCAAGATCGCATCCAAGCGCAGCGTGTGGTTTGCCTGCATGGCGCCGGTCGGTGCCTATGACGAGTCGGTGTATACCGGCGGTTCGTTTGTGCTCGACGACTGTGGTCGCGTGGTGGCCCAGGCGCCGTGTTTTGAGGAGAGCCTGCTGGTTCAGGAGATTCAGCGCGGCGTGATGCTCGATGCCCTGGAAGATCACGAACTGCCCGAGTTCCGTTCCGAGGAGTGGCTGTGGCAGGCGCTGGTGCTCGCCGTGCGCGACAACGCCCGAGCCCACGGTGCGTCGCGTGCTGTGGTGGCACTCGAGGGCGACTTGCCGTCGTCCCTGCTGGCGGCGCTGGCCGTCGACGCTCTGGGCCCGCGTAATGTGATTGGCCTGGTGCTGGGGCGCAACCGTATCTTTACGCCGGCGCAGGAAGAGGCCGAGGCTGCCCGCTGTGCCGCCGTCCGCGCCATCGCCGAGCGTCTGCACATTCGCACCGTCGAGCGCGATGCACCGGATGCGGCGCGTGTGCTCGATCGCGACGTGTCGGCGGGCGATGCCGAGCGTCTGCGCTCGCGCACGCTGGGCCTCATGCTGGAGGACACGGCGCTCGAGCTGGGTGCGATGGCGCTGAGCCCGCTGTCCAAAACCGAGTACGCGCTGGCGGCGCCGGCGCTTTGCGGCGGCTACCAGGGCGATTACGCGCCCTTTGGCGATGTGTACCTGTCGACGCTTGAGTTTGTGGCGCGTGTGCGCAACCGCACGTCTGCCGTGGTGCCCCAAGAGCTCGTGACGCTCAACGCGGTGGAAGATTGTATGGAGCGAGTGCTGGCGCAGGCGCTCTCGACACTCGACGGTCCGGTCGATATGCTCGACCGCGCGGCACAGCTGCTCGGCGGGCTTGAACCGGGTGAGGTCGATGGCGCGCTCGAGGCGCACGTGGACCGCAATCGATCTTTCGACGACATCCCGATGGTCGCTGGCAAGCCTGAGGCCTGCTCGCTGCTGCTGATGCTCGTTCGACAGGGTGAGGCTGCTCGTCGCATGCTGCCGACGGCGCCGATCGTCTCGGCCCGTTCGTTTGTCGAGCGCGCCTGGCCGTATATGCTCGCGTGGTCCGACCTGGGACTGAGCGGCAAGGAACGCATGACGGTCGATGCGCTGGCGCGCGCCGAGGTGCGCCGTTTTGCTGACGAGGATACGAGCGAGCGCGTGCGAAACGAGATGATGGGCGTGCTGGGCGAGCTACTGGGTATTTCGCCCGAACAAATGGAGGAGTTGCGCTCTGAAGACGGTCAGCGTCGTTTACACGAGGGAATGAAAAAGTTCGAGGGCGAGGTCCAGGACGCCATCGATAAGATGATGGGCGGTCAGGGCGGCCCGCAAGGTGGCCCCCAGGGTGGCCCGATACCGCACCCGCCGGTGGATCCCCGTCAATTCCTGTTCTTTTCTCAAAATTAACTATGGGATGGGATTCGCTCCCAATCCCGACACTTCAACTGAGCATCTTGGCCCCGTTGTGTTATTCTAGAACAGACGTTCGTGAATGATGCGCGGGGCCTTGCCTTGCGCTTGGCAAAAGGCGAGGGGAGGCTGGCTTGGTCATCTTGGGTATCGACCCCGGTTTGGCCCATACGGGTTGGGGGATTATCGAGGAACGGCGCGGCGAGGTTCGCTGTCGTGCCTACGGTTGTATTGAGACCAGTGCCGGAAGCCCGCTCGCGGTGCGCCTTTCGCACATTGCCCGCGACCTTAAGGACGTCGTCGAGCGCTACCGTCCCGACACGGCGGCCATCGAGAGCATCTACTTTGGCGCCAACGTTCGCTCTGCTATCCCTACGGCACATGCCCGCGGGGCTGCGCTTGTGGCGCTTTCGGAGTGCGCGCTCGAGATCGGCGAATACACGCCTATGCAGATCAAGCAGGCCGTGGTGGGCACCGGCGCTGCGGACAAGCGGCAGGTCGCTTACATGGTGCGCACGCTTACGCAGCTCGACCACGATCCGCATCCCGATCATGCCGCCGATGCCCTGGCCTGTGCCATCTGCCACGTTAACTTAAGCCGCACCCGTGCCCTCACCGGTGGCGAGTTCTATCAACAGAGAGGAACCGGATACTGATGATCTCCCAGCTCCATGGAACGCTTGTCGAGGCCACAATGAGCTCGGCCGTCGTCGATGTATCGGGCGTGGGCTTTGAGCTCGGCATCTCGGGCAGCACCGCTGCCACGCTGCCGACGCCCGGCGGCGAGGTCCGCCTCTACACGCGCATGCAGGTGCGCGAGGACGCCATGACGCTCTTCGGCTTTGCCTCCAAGGACGAGCGTACGATGTTCGACCGGCTCGTGTCCGTCTCGGGCGTCGGCCCGCGCCTAGCGCTCGCCGTGCTCTCCACCTATACCGTGGGACAGCTGTATTCCCTGGTAATGGCCGAGGATGACAAAGGCATGGCCAAGGTGCCCGGCGTGGGCAAAAAGACGGCTCAGCGCCTGATCTTGGAGCTCAAGAGCACCTTTGCCAAGGACAAGGGCTTTGTGCCGGTCGATGTGATCCCCGGACAGGTCGCGATGCCCGTGCCCGCCGCCGCTCCGTCGGCCATTGACGATGCCCGTGCGGCGCTCCTTTCCATGGGCTTTAGCCCGCAGGAGACCGATGTCGCCCTGAGCGGGTATGATGGGCAGGATATGCGTGTCGAGGATCTGCTCGGCGCGGCGCTTAAGCGACTCGGAATGGATGCGTGATGTGGGAAGCCGATGACTCTCAGGGCCTGTGGGCGACGCCCGGCAACTCGCCGGCGGCATCCATGGCGCACGGCGAGCGCATGGTGGGCTCGGAGCTGACGGCCGAGGACCTCGATGTCGACCGCACTTTGCGCCCCCAGCGCCTGGACGACTACTGCGGCCAGGAGCACATCAAGCAGAGCCTGCGCGTGTTGATCGAAGCGGCGCAGAGCCGTGGCGAGACGCTCGACCACGTGATTTTCTCGGGTCCTCCGGGCCTGGGCAAGACCACGCTGGCCACCGTTATCGCCAACGAGCTGGGCGCTCAGATCAAGACCACGAGTGGCCCCGCCATCGCGCGCACGGGCGACCTGGCGGCCATCCTTACTAACTTGCAGCCGGGTGACGTGCTGTTTATCGACGAGATCCACCGCCTCAACCGTTCGGTCGAGGAGGTCCTGTACCCCGCGATGGAGGACTTTGCGCTCGATATCGTGATCGGTAAGGGTCCGGCGGCGCGCTCGATTCGCCTGGATATTCCCAAGTTTACGCTGGTGGCGGCAACGACTCGCTCAGGCATGTTGACCGGCCCGTTGCGCGACCGCTTTGGCATTTCATATCGCCTGGATTACTACACGGTCGAGGAACTCGCGCAGATTGTGACGCGCTCGGCGACTATCCTGGGCGTGACGATCGACCATCCCAGCGCGCTCGAGATCGGCTCGCGTTCGCGTGGTACGCCGCGTCTTGCCAACCGCCTGCTCAAGCGCGTGCGCGATTACGCGCAGGTGCGTGGTAATGGCCCCATCGAGCTCGATATCTGCCGACAGGCGCTCGAGTTCTTCGAGATCGACGAGCTCGGTCTGGACTGGATGGATATTCGCATTTTGGAGACGCTCGCTAAGACGTTCTCCGGTCGCGCCGTGGGACTTACGACCCTTGCTAGCGCGGTGGGCGAGGACCCGGGCACGCTCGAGGATGTCTATGAGCCCTATTTGCTGCAGTGCGGGTTGATGATTCGTACGCCGCAGGGCCGTCAGGCAACCCTTCGTACCTTTGAGCACTTGGGAATCGAGCCGACCCTGTAAGGACCTTTGTGCCAGCGCGTCTGTAGGCTATCGCTGGGCATCGGGTAAACATATCGCCGTTCGTCGGTTACGGGCGTTTTACTATTGCGCGCGCGTGCTATGCTGGATTGGTCTTTTTCTCATCCGGTAACGAAAGGACCGCCCATGCCTACTGACATCGAAATCGCACGTTCTGTAACGCCGCTGCCTATTACCGAGGTGGCCAAGAACGCCGGCGTCGACGTTAAGCATCTGATTCCGTACGGCTTTGACAAGGCAAAGGTCGACTACTCCCTGCTCAACGAGCCAACTGATCACCAGGCCAAGCTTGTCCTCGTGACCGCTATCAACCCCACGCCTGCGGGCGAGGGCAAGACCACCACGACCATCGGTCTGGCCGACGGCCTGCGTCGTCGCGGCGTCAAGAGCGCCGTGGCACTGCGCGAGCCTTCACTCGGCCCCGTCTTTGGCGTGAAGGGCGGTGCCGCCGGCGGCGGTTGGGCCCAGGTCATCCCCATGGAGGACATCAACCTGCACTTTACCGGCGACTTCCATGCCATCGGCGCTGCCAACAACCTGCTGGCAGCCATGCTCGACAACCATATCCAGCAGGGCAACCAGCTTGGCATCGACGTTAAGCGCATTACCTGGAAGCGCGTCGTCGACATGAACGACCGTCAGCTGCGCCACGTTATCGACGGCATTGGCGGTAAGGCCCAGGGTGTGCCGCGCGAGGACGGCTTCGACATCACCGTCGCCTCCGAGGTCATGGCAATCCTGTGCCTGTCCACGAGCATCAACGACCTCAAGGAGCGCCTGGGCGAGATCGTCGTCGGCTACAGCTTCGCCGGCGAGCCCGTTCGTGCCCGCGACCTCAAGGCTCAGGGCGCCATGGCGGCTCTGCTCAAGGACGCGCTCAAGCCCAACCTAGTTCAGACACTCGAGGGTACGCCTGCGTTTGTCCACGGTGGCCCCTTCGCCAATATTGCCCACGGCTGCAATTCCATCATGGCCACGCGTATGGCCATGCGCTTTGGCGATGTCGCCATTACCGAGGCCGGCTTTGGCGCCGACTTGGGTGCCGAGAAGTTCCTCGACATCAAGTGCCGCATGACGGGCGTTCGCCCCAGCGCTGTCGTGGTCGTCGCGACCGCCCGTGCGCTTAAGTACAACGGCGGTGTCGCCAAGGCCGACCTCAACGAGGAGAACCTCGAGGCCCTCAAGGCCGGCATGCCCAACCTGCTGCGCCACGTCGACAACATCCAGAACGTTTACGGCCTGCCCTGCGTGGTCGCCATCAATCGCTTCCCGACGGATACCGAGGCCGAGCTCGAGCTCATCGAGTCCGAGTGCCAGAAGCTCGGCGTCAACGTCAAGCTGTCCGAGGTCTGGGCCAAGGGCGGCGAGGGTGCACTCGACCTGGCCGATGAGGTCATGCGCCTGATCGAGCAGCCGAGCGAGCTCAAGTTTGCCTACGAGGACGGCGCCGATGTGGCCGACGCCCTTGAGGCCGTTGCCACCAAGGTTTACCGTGCCGATGGCGTTGACTTTACGCCGGCTGCCAAGCGTCAGCTCGCCGAGCTGCGTGAGAACGGCTTTGGCAACCTGCCGGTATGCGTGGCCAAGACCCAGTACAGCTTTAGCGACAACGCCAAGGCCCTCGGTGCTCCCGAGAACTTCCGCATCACGGTACGTGAGCTCAAGGTTTCTGCCGGCGCCCACTTTGTGGTCGCGCTGACCGGCAGCGTTCTGACCATGCCGGGCCTGCCCAAGGTCCCCGCTGCCGAGAACATCGACGTCGACAACGACGGCAACATCACCGGCCTGTTCTAAGCCTGCTGTCCATAGCTGCTAGCCCGCCCCGCCGTGCCCACAAGGCACGGCGGGGCTTTTTGATCCTTAGGCCCGCGCATGTCTTGTAGATACCGCGGGCTCTGCCCGTCATAGGCTTTTGCGCGGGTAGAATGCATGGATAACTTGATGCTTACAGGCGACGGAAAGGAATCGTTGCATGGATCAGGACAAGACAACCGTGATGGGCGGCTACGGTTCCGCGCAGGCTGGCGATAGCGCCGATGCGACCCGCGTTGTTCCCAACCCCGGTTATACCGACCCCGCCGCGACGCAGCCTTCTGCCGAGCCCACCCGGGTTATGGGCTATGGCGACACGGCGCAGGATTCTTACGCTGCATCTTCGCAAGGCCCCTATGGCAACGCAGCTCCGGATCCGTTTGATTACGCGCCGCAGGATTCTTATGCTGCCTCGACGCCGAATTCCTATGACAGCCTGCCGCAGAATCCCATTCCGCAGCCTCAGCAGACGACGTATTTGCCTCGCACGGCGCAGCCTCGCTACGAGTCGCGCGAGCCGTATCGCGAGTACCCCAAGTCGATTCCGCAATATGGCGAGGACGAGGAAGAGAAGCCGTCGCGTTCGTCGAGCGTGATCAAGAAGATCCTCATCGTGCTGGCGATCTTCTTTGCGCTGTCGGTTGTGTTTGCCATCGTGTCGGGCATGCTCAACAAGCGAGGGAGTTCAACGGCCGATACCGCTGCCGAACAAACCGAGTCCGCCTCGTCTAGCACCGTCGATCTGAGCGATATTCCGGGGCAGTACTGGTCCAACGCCAAGAAGCTCCTCAAGTCGCGCGGGGCCGATCTTTCGAATGCCGTGGTCCTGACTGATGATGGCTCAACGCCCGTCGTCGATGCCAACTGGGTCGTTACTTCTGCCTACTATAACGACAGCGGCAACCTTGAAATTCAGCTCACGCACAAGAACGGCTTGGGCAACTCGTCCGACGGACAAAGCGGTACCGACAGCTCGAGCTCCAACACGCTGGAGGACTTGAGCAACAAGGCACAGGAGTTGGGAGACAAGGCGCAAGAGCTGGGCGACACGGCTCAGAATCTCGGCGATACCGCACAGAACCTGGGCGATATGGCAACGAACGCTTGGGATGCCCTACAAAACGGTATTTCGGGCGCGCAGGGAAACTAGCTGTTAAGCAGGCTACAGCTGCTCGGCCGGACGCTCGGGCGAGCTAAAGCCCGAATCGAACGTGACGACGCACGAGACGTCGGGCCGGCGCTCATGCACGATGCGCGTGACGAGCTCCAGCAGCTCCTCGTCGGATATGTCAAAGCCGTCGGGACGCACCAGGTCAAACGAAACGAACCCGTCGTGCTCGTGCAGGTCGTGGATGGAGAGCGCGGGATCGATCTGCATGACGCCGCGCTTGACCCAGCCGCGCAAGTCATCGCCGGTTGTCGCGATGGGGTCGCAGTGCAGCGTGATACCAATGCCCATCTGGCGCTTGATGTCGTGCTCGATGGTGTCCAGAATCTCGTGGTGCTCAAATGCGTCGCCCTCGCCGGGCATCTCCACGTGGGCGCTGGCAAACTGACGACCGGGGCCGTAGTCGTGCACCATGAGGTCGTGTGTGCCCAAGACCTGCGGATAGGACATGATCTTGTCGCGGATTGCCTGGACGAGCTTGGGGTCGGGCGCTTGCCCCAGCAACGGGCTGATGGCGTCGCGCACTAGGCCCATGCCGCTGATGCAGATGAAGATGCCCACACCCAGGCCTGCCCAGCCGTCGAGGTCAAAGCCTGTCGTCTGCGAAATAAGCGCCGCCACCAAGACCGAGCCTGAGGTGATGACGTCGCTTTTGGAGTCCTGTGCCGTGGCGATGAGCGTCTCCGAGTCGATGCGGTCGCCCAGCGTGCGGTTGAACGCTGCCATCCAGAGCTTAACGAGCATGGACGTAGCCAGTGCCGCAAGGGAAATAAACGTGTAAGCGGTGGGCGAGGGCTTGATGATCTTGGTGACCGACTCAAGGATCAGGTTGATGCCGACGGCGCAAACCAGGACGGCGACAAACAGGCCGGCTAGGTACTCATAGCGGCCGTGGCCATAGGGGTGACCTTCGTCGGCCGGGCGGCTGGCAAGTCGGAATCCGAGCAGGCTCACGATGTTGCTCGAGGCATCGGAGAGGTTGTTGAAAGCGTCGGCGATGAGGGAGACGGAGCCGGTGAGCAGGCCCGCGATGCCCTTGGCCAGGCACAGGGTGATGTTGAGGCCAATGCAGACGAGGCTTGCGGAAAAGCCCGCGTTGGTGCGGCAAGATGCATCGACCGGCTCGCTCTCGCTGCCGGGAACAAGCGTATGTACCAGCCGATTTACAAATAGCATAGCGGTCGTCCTCACAATCATGTTTAAGGGGATAGTGTAGCTCGCGCGGGGGCGCCGTGCACCGATGCTCAGAAAATGCAGCAATAGTCTGCCGGTGCTAACGAGCGAGCCTTCTCGTCTGCCTGGGTGGTCCATTTTGGGCCACATGGGTATGGGCATGTGCCTGCTTGCTCGACATACTTAATGTCGACAGCCCCTGTGCAAAGGAGGACGTTTCCATGGACGAGATGTTTGCCATTAAATGTCAAAACTGCGGCGGCCCTATGTACTCGCACCAGGCTAAGCGCAGCTTTGAGTGCGCCTATTGCGGTGCGGTCATTCCGTGGCAGGCGGACGCCGGAGAGTCCAAGAGCGCCCTGGGCATTCGCCATACGCCGCTGACGGTGGTGGATGGACTGCTCAAGCTCACGCATGTGTCGCAACTCGAGCGCCCGGAGGACCCGGACTGGTATTTCTTCAATTCGCACTGGCGCAATCAGTCGGTCCTGGAACATCTGCTGTGGGAGGATCGCGGCACGGCGCAGGAGTTCCAAGAGGCCACGCATGTGAGCATTCCTTGCCCCTTCTGTGGTGCGTCCTTTGAGGGCGAGTCGACCCAGCGCGTGTTTGAGTGCCCGTCCTGCGGCAACAAGATCGGCATTGCCGACCTGCTCAAGCCCGGTACCTTCAGCAAGCGTCTGACCATGGGCGTGGGTGCGGAGTATGTGCCGGATCAGGGTATTCCCTGCGAAATCTCGCCGCAGCAGGCACGTGCCAACGCGCTGCAGCTGGTGCGCCAGTACCCGGATGCCTTTGCCGGGCACGACGTGGAAGATGCGATCCAAAACGACATGATGCTCTTCTATTTCCCCATGGCGCTGGCGGACCTGCGCATGATGGCGAGCTTCCCGGGCAAGGGCCTGAGCAAGGAAACCCTGGTGTACTACGAGGTGCTCGACTGGGCATACCCCAGGGCAAACTACCTGGACGTTCGCCTCATGGGCATTTTGGAACCGTGGGACTTTGCCAAGGTCGGTCCGTTCGATCCCGCCATGCAGGAAGGCGACTTCCGCGTCGTCTCCGTCGATGCATCTACCAAGGACCAGGTGGTCATTGATAAGTTGGCGCTCGACGTTGCGGGCAACGATGCCGAGGCCGTACTGGGGCTCAATAAAAAGAGCATCCGAACCTGGGCGCGCAAGGCCCGCAAGCATAAGGATGGCCTGGTGATGGTGCCGGTCTACTTTGTCGATCGTCCGGCGACGGACAGCCGCGATGGCGAGCAGGTGCGCATTGCCGTAAACGGACAGACGGGCCGCGCGGCCGCGGTGGTGTTTAGTGACAAGCGCGAAACGCACGTCGTGGTGCCGCTCAATCCGAGCCTGCATCTGTCCGGTGAGAGCACCGTGCATGCCACGCCCATCGAGGTCAAATACGTTAAGTCGCCGTTTCTGTACCAGATCGTGCGCCGTGGAGGCGGCGAGCAACCGCGCCAGGTTGCAGCGGTTGCCGAGGGTTCCTACCGAGAAGAAAAGCCCAAACGCAAGGGCTTGCTCGCTGCGATCTTTGGGAAGTAGGGAAGCGCAGCACGGGACGGCTCGCAGGCATGGGGGCTGCCATCCGGTAGTTTGGCAGGGGGTAGATGTAAATAAACGGTGGACCGGCTGCAAAAGGGCTGCCTCGCTGGGCAAGATCAGGTTGTGCCACGGAACCCGCTCCTCAGTTAGTCACACTTCGGAAGCGCGGGCAACGCAGGTGCAAGTGTCTTGAGGGCCGGCTGCAACCGGCCCTTTTCTGTGGCAACCAATGGATCCACATCAGACGAAGGCCGCGTCTTTGCCTGTCAGGTCACGCTCGCCAGCCACGGCTGGAATGTCGTTGCCGGCGTCCATGACCGGTATTGTTTCGTAGCGTGCGTCGCAACCGCGAGTGCGCCTGCGACGGCTGCGGTGGTTTCGGTCGCAATGTGCTGCTACCCTTGCGTTTCGCCATTAGTCGCTTCGTTGATGGCGCGGTACTCGGCACTCAGCTCGCGAGCCAGCTCTTCCTTGCTTGGAAGATATGGCAGGTATTTGGCGGCAAACACTTGGTCGTTGTCTTCGGGCAGCGTGTACTCGACGATCGAATCGCTTTTGTCCGCGCAGAGCACGATGCCTATGGGCGGATTGTCGCCTTCGTTCATGAGCTTGCGCGTGTAGTAGTTCACATACATTTGCATCTGGCCCAGGTCCTGATGCGTAAGGTCATCGGTCTTAAGGTCGATGAGCACGAAGCAGCGCATCAGATAGTTGTAAAAAACAAGGTCAATATAGAAATGGCGCCCATCAAAGGTGATGCGCTTCTGACGTGCCTCGAAAGCGAAGCCGCGGCCAAGTTCCAGCAGAAACCTCTGAAGATGCGTGATGAGCGCTTGCTCTAGATCGCTCTCGCGAAACGCAGCGTCGTTCGAGAAGCCTAAAAATTCCAGCACATATGGGTCGCGGATAATGTCCTCGGGGCGACGAGCCTTCGCGCTCTTTTGGATTTCCTGAGCGACGACCTCTTTGTCCTTGCTGGCAAGAAGGCGCTCGCGGAACATGGTATTGATTTGGCGTTCGAGCTGGCGCGTGCTCCAACGAGAGTCGGCGCATTCGTTCATGTGCCAGGTGCGAGCTTCGGGGTCAGGAATGCGTATTAACCTGCGATAATGTGTCCAACTCAATTCGGGACGCAGTGAGTCCCGAATTGGAAATGCAAGATAGAACTGACGCATTTTACGCAGCTCTCTTGCTTCAAAACCTTTACCAAAATCCTTGGTAAGTCTGATTGCGAGGGTCTTGAGCAGCGCCTCTCCATACTTGGCGCGCCCCTCTCCGCCCTGCTCATCAACAATGCTCTTGCCGATCTCCCAATATGCCTCAACCATCGCAAAGTTAACGGCGGTATAGGCCTTGTCGCGAGCGGCGTTGAGAATCGAGGAGACCTGCTTGTAAAAACCTTCGGGTACGATTGCCGATTCTTCACGGTTTACCAGTTCGCCCATCACTGTCGCCCCACTTTCCTCTTGTGGAATGCATCTTTATCGCATTTAGTTTAAAGCCTCGCGCGGACACGAATTGCTGTGCTGTCTGGCACCTTCGCATGGGAGCCTTGCGGTGGTTAAAATGTGACCATAGAGGCATTTTTAGCGAACCCCGCGGGAGTGACGCGTATGGACAACAACACCTTGCTGTTTCAGGACAAGGGTTCGGGCGGGTTTAAAGACGTCAGGATTTACCCCAACCGCATCGAGGTGCTCAAGAAGGGCACTTTCGGCGGCAAGCATATCGAGATTGTCTACCTTAAGGACATCACGGGCGTTAACAGGATCAAGGGCCGCAATGTTTTTCTGCGCAACAGGCTGTTGACTGCCTGTGTCTTTAGCCTGAGCAGCCGCTCCCAGGCCCAGGAATTTGTGAACGCGCTGAACATGGTGATGTAGCCGATAGCGGCGTTCGGGCCAAGGTAAAAATCGGGGGCACAGAACGGTGTTCTGCGCCCCCGATTGAGTCGATGTGTCTAAAAGGCCGGCTTGCCTATTCGCTAGCGCCTTCGCTGTCTTCGCGATCACTGGCAAGCATTGCTGCACCTGCGACCGTTGTCGCCACGGCGGCGGCAGCGAGCCCGGCGGCAACGCCAGAGCCGTCGCCCGTGTCGGCGAGCTTTCCGCCCGAGCCCTTGCCCTTGTTGCCCTTACCGTTCTTATCAGCGCTGCCTGCGTTGGAACCCGTGCCGCTGCCGGTGCCGGCGCCGCCTGCGCTGCCCGAGGCCGCTACGGTAAAGCTTGCGGCTCCATCGCTGGCGAGCGTGTAGTTCTGTGCCGCGTCGCCCAAAAGGCTTTTCGCGCGCACCCAGTACGTCCCTGCGGCAAATGTTTCGCCCTCGGCCATTGCCGTGCCCGGAGCGCCGTTCGCGTCGTGCACAAACTCGAGCTGGGCCGTGCAGGCATCGGTTTCGAGCTTGCCCTCGAGTGATGCCGCAATCTTGGCGCGCACGTCTTCGCCGGCCTTAAGGCCTTCGAGTCCCTCAAAATGGGGCGTCAGCGCGCGTGGATCGATATCGATGGGCACGGAGCCCCGCAGCTCCGTAACGGTCTCGTTGCCCAAGGCGTCGACATCCACATATTCGATGGCAAACGCATGGCCCGAAGCCGCCACGTTGAGTACGTTGCTGCTGTCGACGAGGCGGAAATGACCCTCGCCAACGGTCTTGCCGTCCTGGAGCGAGGCGTCGCTCAGCGAGTCGCCATATGTCATGTGCATGCGGGCTGGGAGGTAGCACGAAGCTGTCTGCTTGTGCTGCGTATCGTAATTGCGCTGGTAGATGCTCCGGGCCAGTGCGGCATCAACAAAGTCGGACGCAATGATGCCAATGCGCTTACGGCAGTTCTCTTTTGTGCCCTCAACTCCGGTATTGTTTATATACGAGCTCTTGTACAGGTGCTCGTCGACCACTCGCGCTGCGGTAAAAGGGTTGTTTTGCGTGCAGCTAGTGTAGTTAATAAACCAGCAGTGCTCCGTTGCCTGCACCGTTGTCCCGTCCGCGGCAGTGATATCTACGGTGCTGGGCTCGAACTCGGCCGCCGCCTTCAGGGCCATATCGACCCAGTCGATCTTACTGGATCCCGTGCAGCTGTAATGGTCTTGGGCATATACCGCTGTGCTATAGGGCTCTTTGTCGCCCGTATTGCCCGCAGCCTCAAAGCCTTGCTCGTATTTCACGAGGCACATGGACTTTCCGGAATGCGCCTTGATTTTGTCGTCCCATTCGGTGAGGTCGAGGCCCCACGTGTGGCCGTCTACACTGTCGCCGGCGAGTTTAAATCGACGCAGCAGGACGATCTTTCCGCGCACCTCGTTCAGTGTGGGGACATGGCTCGACGTATAGAACAGATCGGAGTTATTGTCCATAACATTGGCGAAAGCCGTCGTAACACTGTCGTCGGTGGCTTCGTCGTTGCCTCGTGACACCAGCATGATGAGCGCTTCTGACGGGTTTTCGTTCAAAAATGTTTTGAAGTAACCGATGACATCGGAGAGATGTATAAAGCCCCCGTCTTTTTTGAGCAGGTAGCATATTCCATGGTCGATGCCGGGGTCGCCGTTCTCGTTGTTCTTTCCAAGTCGGATATCAAAATAGCGAATGCCTTCGAGCAGCTGCGTGGGGATGTAATCCTGCTGGCACTTTGCAAGCGAGGTTTGGGGCTCGGTGTCGTTGTCGACGCTGCAGGTGCTTGAATCATGCGTGCCCGGGATGCTCAGCTCGTCGAGGTATTTGTTGCCGTCGACGTATTTCATCCAGCATGGTCCGTCGACGTAGCTGCTATACGTGATCCAGTCGATACTTCTAACCGTGGTATTGATCTCGCCCTTGTCGTAACCGACAAGTTCGAGCTCCCACGGAATGCTCTTCCTCTTGTGGCAGATCTTGTTGTTGTCTTGGTCTTTGCCGTCCTTTTCTATGGCCAGGTAATTAATGTCTTTTTTCTCGTTTGTGCGGTCTCGGATGATGTAGGTTCCGTTTTGCTGGCGGTCGAACGCAAGACGATATGAGAAAGCCATTTGGGTCGCCTCCCCCGCGGCGCAGCTTCTTTCCGCGGGCTCGGGATGCCACAATGGGCTTTGAGTATCGGCCCGTGCGGTAGCCCTTACCGCACCTGCGGGGAGGAGGCTTCCCATG
>DBGEDL010000115.1:0-16784 GCA_048375035.1 Collinsella sp. | reverse complement strand
TGGTACTTGCACATCCACTTCGTGTGCGACAGGCTGTAGGCCTTCTGGGCCATACGCCACCACCGCCCTCTCGACTCGGATTCCTTGCGGCCTGAACAATCGCAAGTGTCCGGCGAGGGGGCGGCTTTGTAAAGCCGTTTGTCTCCACCCGCATAGCGGGTGGGTTGAAGCTGGCCGCTGCGCGCCCAGCAGACTAAAGTCTTGAATAAAAAAACCGCCCCGTATGGAGCGGTTTTGCCCTTTATATATCGAGCGCCTCGGCCATCGCTGCCGTAGTGATTGCCGTGGTTCCACAGCAACTGCCCACCATTGCGGCGCCGGCATGTCTCCATTCGATGCATGCGCGCGCGAAAGCTTCGGGATTCTCGTGCCATACGGGGCCATCCTGAGTCTGGACCGGATCGCCTACGTTGGGACGCACCGTAACGGGAGTAGTCGCCGATGCAACCATCCTGGGCACCGCCGCATTCGCGGCCGCAAGCGAACAGCAATTAACACCAACCGAGTTTGCGCCGTGTTTTTCGGCGTACAAAACGGCTGCCTCGATGTTGAGGCCATCGCCCAGCAGGTCGCCTTTATCGTCAACGACAAAACTCACCAGAACAGGCATGCCGTCGGCGGCATCTCGGGCGCCGGCAAGCATGGGCTGCAGATTACGGATAGACGTCACCGTCTCGATCAGCAGACCGTCAACACCAGCATTGAGCAAGGCGTGCGCCTGTTCGCGCGCAATGCCGCGGATTTCACGATACTCGACAGAGTCCTCGGCAAACCACTCAATACCGATCGGGCCCATCGAGCCCAGCAGTAGCTGAGGGTGCGCCTGGCGGGCATCGTCGACGGCCCCGCGATTGACCTCCGCCACGGACGGCGCAATCTGGTCGTGCTTGAGGGCATAGCTCGATGCCTGAAAGGTATTGGTAATGAGCACCTGCGCGCCGGCGGCGACATACAAGCGATGGATACGAGAAACGGTCTGCGGCTCTGCCAGATTCCAAAACGCCGGTGGAATGTCGGCGGCATCGTACTCACTCAACAAAACACTGCCCATGGGGCCCTGCGCCAACAAGGTCTCGCTCGACAAGCGGCGCGTAAGTTCCTCGGCACCAAAGCGGTTGTAATAACTCGTATCCATATATATCCCGCTATTCCTCGACGCTGATTCCCTGCTTTTCGAGATAGGCGAGCCAGCGGCTCATCGTGTCCTCGGATAGCGCATGCTCCATCATGCAGGCCTCGGAATCGGCTCGCTCAAATTCGACACCGAGCTCCTGAACCAAAAACGTGCGGATGAGGCGATGACGGTACCAGATAGCCGTGCCAACCTCGCGGCCGCGATCGGTCAGGATCACCTTGCCGTAGTGCGATTGCTCGACAAGCTCGGATGCCTTGAGAGCCGAAACCGCTTTATTGACCGATGCCTTGGAGACGCCAAGGCGCTGCGCGATGTCGACCGATCGAACGCCGTTGGTTTCCCCCTCTTCGCTTTCAATGCGAACCATGCACTCCAAGTAGTCTTCGTTCGCCACCGTCAGATGTAGTTCGCGCGAGCTATTTGTCGTATCCATGATCTTCCGTCCCTTCTGCATTCAATGGCTGATTCTACCCCATCCAAGCGTCGCGGTATGCCGTGGCATACCGTGCTAGAGTTCTTGTTGCACACGACGACCAAGATTGGAGCGGTCTTTATGGAAAACACCACCACGAACCCCGATGTCCTCGAGCGCTTTTTGCGCTACGTCCAGATCAACACGCAGTCCGAGGATGCAAACTGCGACCAGGTACCCTCGAGCGCCGTTCAGTTTGACCTTGCCAACGTGCTGGCTGAAGAGCTGCGCGAGCTTGGTGCGGAAGATGCCCACGTGACCGAGCACGCCTATGTCTGCGCGCATATCCCCGCAAGTGCGGGCGCTGAGGACAAGCCCGCCCTGGGCCTGATCGCCCATCTCGACACCACCGAAGTTGCACCGGGTGCCGGCGTGAAACCGCACATCGTACACTACGAAGGCGGCGACCTGGTCTGCGGCACGGTTGACGGTAAGCCCGTTGCCATGAGTACCGCCAAGCTTCCCGCCCTGAACGACCTCGCAGGTGAGGACCTGGTCTGCAGCGATGGCACCACGCTGCTGGGCGCGGACGACAAGGCAGGCGTCGCCGAGATCATGTCGCTTGTCGCGCGTATCGCTCAGGACCCTTCTCTGCCCCATCCCGCACTCGGCATTTGCTTCTGCCCTGACGAGGAGATCGGCCACGGAGCCGAGCTGTTGGATATCGATACCTTTGGCTGCAAGTACGCCTACACGGTCGACGGCGGCCCCATCGGCGAACTGGAGTGGGAATGCTTTAACGCCGCCGAGGCGACCGTCTGCTTTGAGGGCCAGTCCATCCACCCGGGCGACGCTAAGGGCCGTATGGTCAACGCAGGCAATCTGTTCTGCGACTTCAACGCGTTGCTCCCCTACGTACAGCGCCCGGAGTATACGGAAGGCTACGAGGGCTTTTATCACCTTGAGGGTGTATCTGCGGCCGTCGATCACGCCACAGCGCGCTATATCGTCCGCGACCATGACGCCGCCAAGTTCCAGCAGAAACTCGACCTTATTGATGCCGCTGCCTCGATGCTCAACCAGCGTCTGGGTGAGGAGCGCGTGACGGTCGAGATTAAGCAGCAGTATCGAAATATGGCCGAGATCGTTCGTGACTATCCCGAGCTTATTGATGTTGCCAAGGAAGCCTACCTTGCCTGCGGCGTTGAGCCCCAAGTGCTGCCAATTCGTGGCGGCACCGACGGCGCCCAGCTGTCGTTCCGCGGTCTGCCCTGCCCCAACCTTTCCACCGGCGGCTATTGCTACCACGGCGTCAACGAGTTCGTCCCGGTCAGTTCGCTCGTCAAGATGACCGACGTGCTCCAGGAGCTCGTCGCCCGCTTTGCATAGGGAACTCGAACAATCTAGGTAAGCAAAACCGCCCCGTCCTCAAAACCGAGAACGGGGCGGTTTTTGGTGCAAGGGGAGTAGTCAGCACCGCAGGTTGAGCCAACGTCAGCGAGCGACGTCCAAGGCGAACAAGTTGGCATGAAAAAGGCAGGGCATTGACCTTCTGGTCATGCCCTGCCTTTTGAATGACAAATTGTCGCCTTGGGCGGCGCGCAGCGTCGAGCCGTTACGGCGTTTGGTAAAACGCCGTAACTTAGTAGTTGGCCTCGTAGCCGTTACCGTCGCCGGTGGGCTCTTCGTAGTAGTCCGAATCGCTCGAATCGCCTGAGTCATCGGAATCGTCAGAGCTGACCGATGAAGTTGCGGTACCGTTTGCGTAGTCGTCAGACGTGTTGTTGTTCAGGTCGCCGATCGTAGAACTGGAACCGTCGGAAAGACCCATGGTGTTGGGACCCTTGGGATCCTTGCCGGCATCGACGCGCTCCATCATTTCCTTGAGCTCGTCCTCGTAGACAAAGACGTAGCTCACACCGTCGATCATGGTGCTGTCGTCGGCGTACGAGGGCAGGTTGGCCGAGTAGATACCGTCGACATCCATACCGCGCATGGCGTTGACCGTAGCCACGATATCCTGAACGCTCATATCGGTTACGAGCATATCGGACAGCGAATTAACCAGGCCAAAAATCTTCGTGGCATCGAAGTTATTGAGAATCTGGTTGGCAAGGGCGCCAAGCACCTGACGCTGGTGGCGCATGCGCGTGTAATCGCCGTCGGCATAGGTGTAGCGGCAGCGGGCATAGGTAAGGGCGGTGGCACCGTCCATATGCTGCTGGCCAGCGGTAATCTTAATATCCAGGTGCTCGGGGTCGTCAACATCATCGGTTGCGTTAATGTCGATACCGCCAACCGAATCAATCAGCGCCTGCATACCGTCGAAGCTGACCTCGGCATAGTGGGAAATCTGAACACCGCACAGCTCGTTGACCGCCTCGACCATGGCCTCGGCGCCGCCAACGGTATGGCAGGCGTTGATCTTCATGGTCTCGCCCTTGTACTCGACCTTGGTGTCGCGCGGAACGGAAATGAGCGTCGCCTGCTTTTGCGTGGGGTCGATGCGTGCCAGGATAATCGAGTCGGCACGATACGTATCCTCGCCCGGACGGCCGTCGGTGCCAAGAAGCAGCACGTAGAACGGATCCTTTGCCTCATCGGTGTCAACCAGAACCCGACGCAGATTATCGGTAATGACATTAGAATCGCCGAGCTTGCCCATAATGGTAGCAAACCACAGGCCGGCAGCGGTAGTGGCACTCAGCAGCACACCAAGCACGACAATGAGCGCGACGTGACGAATCGTGTGGCTACGACGACGTTGACGAGCGCGCTCGGAATAGCGAGCCACGTTATCGCGACTGTAGATCTTGGCCTGCGCACCAGTTGAGGGTCTTCGGGCGGTGGTATCCGCGAGGGGCTTTTTATTAAACATAGGCAACCTGTATTAGTAGATGACGGGATCGGGGACGGAAGCATGCTCGACATGCGCGCCGAGCGCCTGCAGCTTTTCGACAAACTGCTCGTAGCCGCGCTTGATGTGATGGATGGCCGAAACCTCGGTCGTCCCGTCGGCGATCAAGCCCGCTACGACGAGGGCCGCTCCGCCACGCAGATCGGGCGAGGTAACCTGTGCACCCGAGAAGCCCTTGACGCCATGAATCATGGCATGATGGCTCTCGATACGAATGTCGGCACCCATGCGCACCAGCTCAGAGGCAAACATAAAGCGATTCTCGAAGATGTTCTCGGTAATAACGGAACTGCCGTCGGCAAGGGCGGAGAGCACCATAATCTGCGCCTGCATGTCCGTCGGGAAGCCGGGGAACGGAAGCGTCTGGATGTCGACCGGCTTGATACGCTCGGCACGGTTTACATGGACGCCATCCTCGACGCGCTCGCAGTCGATACCCATGAGCTCCATCTTCTTGAGCACCATGCCCAAGTGAATGGGGCAAAAGCCCGTGACATCGACACCGCGATCGTCGGCCATCAACGCACCGGCAACGATAAAGGTACCGGCCTCGATGCGGTCGCCCACCACGCGATGGGTAACGGGATGCAGCTCTTCCACGCCCTCGATGGTCACGACGGGCGTACCCGCGCCGACAATCTTGGCGCCCATCTCGTTGAGCATGTTGGCGAGATCGACGATCTCGGGCTCGCGGGCGGCATTGTCGATAACCGTGGTGCCCTGCGCGCGCACGGATGCCATGATGAGGTTCTCGGTCGCACCGACGCTGGCGAACTCGAGCGTGACGGTGGTACCGCGCAGACCTTGGGGCGCATTAGCGTTGATGTAGCCGTGGGCGGTATCGAACTCAACGCCCAGGGCCTCAAGACCAAGAATGTGCATATCGATCTTGCGAGCACCCAGGTTGCAGCCGCCCGGCATGGCGATCTTGGCGCGATGGAAGCGACCCAGCAGGGGTCCCATCACGGCGGTGGAAGCACGCATCTTGGCAACGAGCTCGTAGGGGGCCTCCCAAGAATCGACCTGAGAGGTATCAATCTCGAGCGTGTGCTCGTCAAGGACATCGATTGTGGCGCCCATACCCTTGAGCACCTTGCCCATCACGTGGACATCGGAAATATCGGGCACGTTCTGCAGCGTCGTCTTGCCCGGCGCCAGAAGCGTTGCCGCCATGAGTTTGAGCGCGGAGTTCTTGGCGCCCGAAACGGGCACAGAGCCTCCGATGGCGTGGCCACCCTCAACGCGGATAATATCCAAGGTCTACCCTTTCAAAAAGCATGCCCGGGATGGCTGGGCCATCCCGGGCATGATGTGTTCGCAAATGGTCGAACGCTAAATCGTTTGACTATTGGGCAAGCTTGAGCTTACACCATGCGATTTCATTATAGAGGTAGGCGCGGCGTGCATCATCCTCCGACAAATTACCCAGCTTCTCTTCAAAACCTTGAATATCAGCTTTAAGCTTGTCGGCATCGACGGTCGCCAAATCGCAAGCGCGCTCGGCGAGAACGGTCACGACATCGTCCGCAACCTGGGCATAGCCGCCGGCCACGGCAAACGTGTGGTCGACAGTGCCCATGGCCTTATCGGAAACGCGAACGTAACCGCGGTCGATCGTGCAGATCTCGCTGGAGTGAGCAGGCAGAACGCCAAACTCGCCATCCGTGGACGGAATCGACACAAACGCAGCGTCGCCCTCATAGGCGCAGCTCACGGGGCACACGATGCGGATACGCATAACCTACTTCTCCCCCATCTTGCGGGCGCGCTCGCGCACGTCCTCAATCGTGGAAGCATAGCGGAAAGCCTGCTCGGGCAGGTCATCGGCCTTGCCGTCGACAATCTCGGCGAAGGAGCGGACGGTATCCTCGACGCGGACGTAGACACCGGGGTTGCCGGTGAACTTCTCGGCGACGTGGAAGGACTGCGAGAGGAACTGCTGGATCTTACGGGCACGGTTGACCGTAAGGCGCTGCTCCTCGGACAGCTCGTCCATACCCAGGATGGCGATGATGTCCTGAAGGTCGGAGTACTCCTGCAGGAGCTCCTGGACCTTGACGGCGACACGGTAGTGCTCCTCGCCGACGATCGAGGGATCGAGAGCGTCGGAGGAAGACGCGAGCGGGTCGATAGCCGGGAACAGGCCGAGCGACGAAATACTACGCGAAAGAACCGTGGTGGCATCGAGGTGCGTAAACGTCGTGGCAGGCGCCGGGTCGGTCAGGTCGTCTGCGGGGACGTAGACAGCCTGGACGGAGGTAATGGAGCCCGTCTTGGTCGAGGTAATGCGCTCCTGGAGGTCGCCCATCTCGGTTGCCAGCGTGGGCTGGTAACCAACGGCGGACGGCATACGGCCCAGCAGTGCGGAAACCTCGGAACCTGCCTGGGAGAAGCGGAAGATGTTGTCGATGAACAGCAGAACGTCCTGGCCACGATCACGGAAATACTCAGCGGTGGTAAGGCCGGCCAGACCGATGCGCAGACGCGCTCCGGGCGGCTCGTTCATCTGACCATAGACCAAGCAGGTCTTGTCGATAACGCCAGACTCGCTCATCTCGAGGAACAGGTCGGTGCCCTCGCGGGTACGCTCGCCGACGCCGGTGAACACCGAGGTGCCGCCGTGCTCCTGGGCGAGGTTGTTGATGAGCTCCTGAATCAGAACGGTCTTGCCGACGCCGGCGCCGCCGAACAGGCCTGTCTTGCCGCCACGGATGTAGGGCTCGAGCAGGTCGACGGCCTTGATGCCGGTCTCGAAGATCTCGGTCTTGGTGGTGAGCTCGTCGAAACGGGGCGCTGCATGGTGGATGGGGTAGAACTCCTCCACCTCGGGCATGGGCTTGCCGTCGACGGGCTTGCCCATGACGTTCCAAATACGGCCGAGCGTCTTGGGGCC
This sequence comes from Collinsella sp., assembly GCA_048375035.1. Taxonomy (GTDB): domain Bacteria; phylum Actinomycetota; class Coriobacteriia; order Coriobacteriales; family Coriobacteriaceae; genus Collinsella. Next base: position 9,427 of record DBGEDL010000115.1, on the reverse strand, counting down.
AACGGGCATCTTCATGGGCTCACCGGTATCGGTGGCGATGAGGCCACGCTGCAGGCCGTCGGTCGAGGACATGGCGACCGTGCGGACGACGCCGCCCGGAAGCTGGCTCTCGACCTCGAGGATCGTGCTCAGGTGACCGATCGGGGTCTCGGCCTCGACCGTGAGCGCGTTGTAGATCGGGGGCACCGCACCGTCAAACTTGACGTCGACGACAGGGCCGATGATACGCACGATGCGACCATCACCGGCAGTCGTCTTCTTGGTGGCTTCCTCGACCGCAAGCTTTACGGTGTTATTAGCCATTACTGTTCCTCCAATGCTGAGGCTCCGCCGACGATCTCGTTAATCTCGGTCGTGATCGAAGCCTGACGCACGCGACTATACGTGCGGGTAAGGGTCGAGATGATCGCGGTGGCGTTTTCCGTCGCAGAGTGCATGGCCTTGCGGCGTGCACCCTGCTCGGCAGCCGCCGAATCGATCAGGGCCTGGTAGATGACCGTCAGGATATAAGACGGCACAAGCTTGCCGAGAACATGCTCGGGAGAGGGCACGAACTCGAACGTGGACGAGATGCGCTTAGGGGCGTCGGTCTCGTTCTTACGCGGACCGTGGGCCATAGCGATCATCTCGGGGTCGAGCGGCAACAGATGCTCGACGCGAAGCTCCTGATCCACGCGGTTCTTGGCGTGGTGGTAGACAAGCTCGACACGGTCAAGCTCACCGGCACGATACGCATCGCAGATATGAGAGGAGATCATGCGGGCCTGATTGAAATCGGGCTCAGAGGAGTTGCCCTCAAAGTGCATGACAACGTTTGCGCGGTCACGGAAATACGTGGCCGGCTTACGCCCACACGCGATGATCTCGCACTCGATGCCGTCGTTCGCCCAAGAAGCGGCGAGCTTTTCGGCCGTGCGCTCCACCGTCGTATTGAAACCGCCGGCAAGGCCGCGGTCCGAGGCAATAACGACAATCAGGCCATGCTTGACGCTCTCATGCTTCTGCAGCATGGGATCGGTGCCCGAACAGGAGGCGTCGCCGGCGACCGTCAACATGACGTCGGTCAGCGCCTCCTTATAGGGCTCGGCCTGCTTGGAGCGATCGAGGGCACGACGGATCTTGGCCGTAGAGACCATCTCCATCGTGCGCGTGATCTGCTTGGTCGTGGTAACCGAGGAGATTCGCTTCTTAATGTCGCGAAGGTTGGCCATGGGGCTTAGTTCTCCTCTGATCCAGAAACATCCGAATGGTGCTTGGCCATGAACTGCTGCTTGAAGTCGCCGATGACGCGCAAGAGCTCAGCCTTGGTGTCATCATCGATCTTCTCGGCGCGAACCTTGTCGAGCAGCGAACCAAAGCCATTGTCCATGTACTCGATGAGCTCGGCACGGAAGGGCAGCACGTCGGCGATCTCCAGGTCATCCAGGAAGCCCTCGTTGCCAGCGAACAGCGTAACGATCTGCTCGCCAACCTCAAACGGCTTGTAACGCGGCTGCTTCAGGAGCTCGGTCATGCGAGCACCATGGGTCAGCTGCTTCTGAGTAGCCTCGTCGAGGTCGGAGCCGAACTGCGTAAAGCCAGCGAGCTCCTGATAGGAAGCGAGGTCCAGACGGAGGTTGCCGGCGACCTGCTTCATGGCCTTGGTCTGCGCATCGCCACCGACGCGGGACACGGAGATGCCCACGTCGACTGCCGGGCGCTGACCCTGGAAGAAGAGCTCGGACTGCAGGTAGATCTGACCATCGGTAATGGAAATGACGTTGGTCGGAATGTAGGCCGAGACGTCGCCGTCCTGGGTCTCGATGATCGGCAGTGCCGTCATGGAGCCGTAACCGTTCTTCTTGGACATCTTGACGGCACGCTCGAGCAGACGAGAGTGCAGGTAGAAGATGTCGCCAGGATAGGCCTCGCGTCCGGGCGGACGATGCAGCGTCAGCGACATCTGACGGTAGGCCACAGCCTGCTTGGACAGGTCGTCGTAGATGACGAGCACGTGGCCGCCGGGGTTGGTCTCGCTGGCGGGCTTGCCGTCCTCGCCGTTGTACATGAAGAACTCGCCGATAGCGGCACCGGCCATAGGCGCGATGTACTGCATAGGGGCGGAATCGGCAGCGGCGGCCGAAACGATGATGGTGTAGTCGAGCGCACCGTGCTGAGCGAGGGTCTCGCGGATGTTGGCAACCGTGGAGGCCTTCTGGCCGATGGCGACATAGATGCAGACCATGCCCTTGCCGCGCTGGTTGAGGATAGCGTCGATGGCGATGGCGGTCTTACCGGTCTTACGGTCGCCGATGATGAGCTCGCGCTGACCGCGGCCAATAGGCACCATAGAGTCGATAGCGAGCAGACCGGTCTGAACCGGCTCGCACACCGGGGTACGATCGATGACGCCGGGAGCCTTGAACTCGATGGGGCGACGGTGCGTGGCGACGATGTCGCCCAGGCCGTCGATGGGCTGGCCGAGCGGATTGACGACGCGGCCGAGCATGGCACGGCTCACGGGGATATCCATAATGCGGCCAGTGGTGCGGCACTCGTCGCCTTCCTTGATGGAGTCGACGGCACCGAACAGAACGGCGCCGACCTCGTCACGGTCAAGGTTCTGGGCAAGGCCGAAGACGGTCTCACCGGTATCGGAGCTCTTGAACTCCAGAAGCTCGCCTGCCATGGCGCTCTTGAGGCCGGAGACGCGCGCGATGCCGTCGCCTACCTCGTCGACCGTTGAAACCTCATGCGTATCGACCGTCGCGGAGAGGCTCGTGAGCTGCTCCTGCAGTTTCTTGGCGATATCCTGGGCATTGAGGGTTTCGGACATTAGGCTTCACCTCCGTACGAATTAGCAGAGTTTGCGAGGGTCTCCTGCGCGATGCGCAGCTGCGTCTTGACGGAAATGTCACGACGCTCGCCGCGGGCCTCGAGCACCAGGCCGCCCACGATAGACGGGTCGACCTGCTCGATAAGGAATACCTTGCGGCCGAAGTCCTGCTCGCATTTCTTAGTGATGGTTTGACGCAGCTCGTCGTCGAGCGGGATCGCCGTGGTGACGGTCACGCCCACTACATCCTCGTCTTCCTCGGCAACATACTTAAAGGCAGCTGCCACCTTGGGAAGAAGGTCGAGCTGGTCGCGCTTGGACATGGTGTCGAGCACGGCGATGATCTCGGGGCTGGCAGAAGCCAAGCGCTCGATCATCTCGAGGTCCTCGAACACATGGTTCTCGGCCTTAGCGGCTTCCAGAAGGGAGCGCGCGTAGGTCTCGAGCACCTTGTCCTGATAGCGGCTAGTCGGCATTCAGGCTACCTGCTTCCTGGATGTAGCGCTCGATAAGCTTCTTCTGCTCGGTCTCGTCCTCGAGTGCCTCGCCCACGATCTTGGTGGCGACGGCAACGGACAGGTCGGCGATGGAGCTCGCGGCACCGGCGTAGATGGACTTGCGCTCGTCCTCGACGGTCGTATGGGCCTTGGCGATGATCTCCTCGGCCTCCTTGTGAGCAGCCTCGATGATACGGGCGCGCTCGGACTCGGCGTCCTTACGGGCCTCGAGAACGATGTCAGCAGCCTGACGACGGGCGTCGGTGACGATCGAGTCGGACTCAGCGCGCTTGGCGATAGCCTCCTGCTTGGTCTTCTCGGCCTCGTCGAGGCTCTCCTCGATCTTCTTGCCGCGCTCCTCCATGGTTTTCATGATGCCCGGCAGGGCGACCTTGGCCAGCACGATCCAGATAATCAGGAAGGCGATAAGCGCCGGGATGAACTCCGCCATCTTAGGGATGAGGATGTCCGCACCGGCAGCGCCGTCCTCGGCGAACGCGGAAACCGGCATGAGCAGCGCGGCCGCGGACGCGGAGAGTGCGATCGCGCTCTTCTGGGATGAAAGATTCATACTTGACGCTCCGTGCTATTTAACGATCAGCGCGACAACGAAGCCGATCAGAGCCAGAGCCTCGCCGAAGGCGGAGCCCATGATGAAGACGGTGAACACGCGGCCCTGGACCTCAGGCTGACGGGCCATAGCACCCGTAGCACCCAGAGCAGACAGGCCGATAGCAAGACCAGCGCCGATAACACCGAGACCGTAACCGATAACTCCCACGATTCCTCCTTTGTCGTGCGTGTCTTATTTCACGCAGGATAACCTTTTTATAACTGCCGGGCTCCATGGGTACGGGCACCGGCGGTTTAACGAATTGCCTTACCTTTAAGACGCGAACGGAAGGCTACTCCTCCTCCGCGACCTCCTCTGCCTCGGAGACATACACGGCGGTAAGGACCGTGAAGACGTAAGCCTGGATGGCGCCGACCACAAGCTCGATCGCATAGATCAGGATGAGGATGGCAAGCCAGGCCAGCGAAGGCAGGGCGCCGACGGCGTGGGCCGCGGAAACCTGCTGAAGCAGCGGCTGCATGAACATGCTCGCCATGATGGCGAACGAGCCCATGACCACGTGTCCTGCGAACATGTTGCAGAACAGACGGACGGCGAGCGTGATGAGACGCAGGAAGGTCGAGAAAAGCTCGACGACCCACACAAGCACGTTCATCGGGAAGCTTACGCCCTGCGGGGCGAGGCTCTTGATGTAGCCGATCACGCCGTGAGCCTTGCATCCGTAGTAGATGAAGTACACGAAGGCGAAGATGGCGAGCGCGGCGGTGGAGCCGATTGCGCCGGTGCCGGGCTTCATTCCCGGAATCAGGCCGATCATGTTATTGATCAGGATGAACAGGAAAAGCGAGCACAGGAACGGGAAGTGCTTCTTCCAGTTCTCACCCACGACGCCCTTGCCGATATCGTTCTCGACGTACTCGATGATGTACTCGAAACCGTTGACGAAGAAGCCCTTGGGAACCAGGGTCTGCTTCTTCTTGAACACGGCCAGGACGATCAGGAGCACGATCGTGGAGACGATCAGCCAAAACGAGTACTGCGTGATGCCGCAGCTCAGATCGCCCACGACAGGGGTGGAGCTGAACTCGCTGACCAGATGATTAATCTCATCAGGCAGCTTTTCAAAAATATCCACGACTTACCTTTCGACCTCATGAGGATCTCGCAGCGCCTTGGCGACGCGAACCGCGCAGGCGGCCATAAAGGCCACGAAGCCGATCGCCTCGCCCAGGAGGAACATGCGAAATGCCTCTCCGAACAACACAAACACAACCAAGGTAAAGACGAGCAGGGCGATTGCCGAGACCGCCAGACTCACCATACCCTTGAGCATGTCCGCATTCTGTTTATCGTCAAGAACCGGCTTGAGCGTAAAGACAAAGGGAAGGAAGGCAATTGCGCCCGCGATGGCGCCTGCAACGATAGCGAGCAGATCGGCTATCTGAAACACTGGCGTCCTCACTTTCCTTTTTAACGCTTCACAGAACAGTTCCCGCCAAACATTGGTGACTATTGTACGAGCCAATCGCTAAAGTACAACCGAAAAAGCATCGGTTAATACGCACCTGTTCGTTTTCTTAAGACCTTCTTTATGCCGCAGGTACGGTAATACGTTTTTCTCGAACCCTGCAGGGCAAAACGTCCGTTAACAGGAGTGCGCGCGGTCGCCTTTTGTTCGTCCGCGCGCACCGTTTCTTCGTATTTGCAGCCGCGGCCATCTTAGCCCAGCGACTAGAGCGTGCCGTAGATGCGGTCGCCGGCGTCGCCCAGGCCGGGAACGATGTAGGCAGCCTCGTTGAGATGGTCGTCGATGGCGCAGGTATAGATATGCACATCAGGGTCCTTCTCAGTCAGCGACTTGAGGCCCTCGGGGGCCGCGACGATGCACAGCATGCGGATGTCCTTGACACCGCGCTCGCGCAGGTAGCTGATGGCCATCTCGGCCGAACCGCCCGTGGCGAGCATGGGGTCGACAACCAGGCAGATGCGCTGATCGATATCCTTGGGCATCTTGCAGTAATACTCATGCGGCTCGTGGGTGACCTCGTCGCGCTCCATACCGATGTGGCCCACGCGAGCCGAGGGTACCAAGTCGAGGATGCCGTCGACCATGCCGAGGCCCGCACGCAGGATGGGAACGATGGCGAGCTTTTTGCCGGCAAGCTGCTTAAACGTAGCAGTGGTGACGGGGGTCTCGACCTCGACGTCTTCCATGGGCAGGTCGCGCATGGCCTCGTAGCCGTCAAAAAGCGCGAGCTCGCGCACGAGCTGGCGGAACTGGTTGGTGCCGGTCTCCTTGTCGCGAAGAATCGACAGCTTATGCTGGACGAGTGGATGATCGACAAGGGTCACACGGGACGTATCGTAGGTGACGGTCATGGGTTGATTGCCCCTTTCGTTGCGGCCGGAAGATGGCCTTGCTGACAAGGCGCATGGCGATGTTGTTGCCGCGCGCCGTGCATAAGTTTAACGGTTTGTTGTATCGAGCAGCTCGTCGCAGCCCTACTGTACGGTACCGAGCGAGCGTTTGACGGCATCATGCCAACCAGCGAGGTTGCTCTCACGGCGCTCGGCGGACATGTGAGGATGGAAGACTTTGACGATCTGAGCGTTTTGCTCCAGCTCCTCCAAATCCTCCCAATAGCCGACGGCAAGACCCGCCAAGTACGCGGCACCGATTGCCGTGGTCTCCACCGTCTCGCATTGCAGCACGGGGATATCCAGCAGGTCGGCCTGGAATTGCATGATGAACTCGTTGCGCGAGGCACCGCCATCGACAGACAGGCGCTCGATCGAAAGCCCCACGTCCTGCTCCATGGCGCGCAGCACGTCGTAGCTCTGATATGCCATGGATTCGCAGGCGGCACGTACGATGGTCGCACGGCTCGAAGCGCCGGTCAGACCGCACACGATACCGCGGGCATGCGGGTCCCACCAGGGAGCGCCCAGACCCGCAAAGGCGGGAACGAAGTAGCAGCCCTCGTTGTCGCTAATCGAAGCGGCGAGTTGTGCCGACTCGCTCACGCTCGAGATGATGCCCATATTGTTGCGAAGCCAGTTCATGGTGGAACCGGCGGCAAAGATGGAGCCCTCGAGTGCATAGCTGATCTTCCCGTTCGCAGCGATACCGATGGTGGAGACCAGACCGTTCTTGGATTCGACGATCTCGTCACCGGTGTTCATGAGCATAAAGCAGCCTGTGCCATAGGTGTTTTTGGTCTGGCCGGGATGGAAGCAGCAGTGACCAAACAGCGACGCCTGCTGGTCGCCCGCCACACCCATGATGGGCGGCATGTTGGTCATGATGTCGCTCGCGACGCGGCCGTAGTCGCCCGAGCTCCAGCGAACCTCGGGCATCATGGAACGTGGAACATCAAAGAGCGCCAGCAGGTCGTCGTCCCAATCGAGCGTATGAATATTAAAGAGTGCCGTGCGGCTGGCATTGGTGTAGTCGGTGGCAAAGACCTGGCCGCCGGTGAGGTTGTAGATGAGCCAGGTGTCGATGGTGCCAAACATGAGGTCACCCGCCGCCGCGCTCTCGCGTGCGCCGTCGACGTTGTCGAGAATCCACTGCACCTTGGAGGCCGAGAAATACGGGTCGAGCGTGAGTCCCGTGCGAGAGCGCACCAGCTCCTCGCAACCCTGTTCAACCAACGCGTCGATTGCCGGCGCGGTACGGCGGCACTGCCATACGATGGCGTTATAGATCGGCTGACCGCTCACGCGGTCCCAGACCACCGTGGTCTCGCGCTGGTTGGAGATGCCGATGGCGGCAATGCGGTCGGAGTGGATACCGCTCTTAAACTGGACTTCCATCATGACGGCGATCTGGCTGGCAAGGACCGTCATGGGGTCTTGCTCTACCCAACCGGGACGTGGGAAGCTGGTTTTGACGCTGCGACGTGCCTGCGCGACGATGCATCCGTACTCGTCGACGATGGTCGCAAGTACCGAGGTGGTGCCGCAGTCGAGCGCCATGATGTAGGAACCGCCAAAGTTAAACGAGGCATCTTCCATGCCCAGGCTACCCAGATTCAACGACATCGCTTACACCTTTCTATTGCATCGGGTCGGACAGGACCCGTTCGATCTCTGATGCGGGAAGTGCGCCTTGGCGCAGGATCTGGAGCCCGCCGTGCTGAAACGACACGATGGTCGAGGCGTCGCGACACGGGGTCTCACCGGCGTCGACGGCAACATCAACCCCCTCCAGGATGCGACCCTCGACGGCGGCAAAGCTTGCCGGCGAGGGCGCGCCGTGCGTGTTGGCGCTCGTGCAGGCAAGGGGACTGCCGCAGGCGCGGATGAGCGCCTGCACCACAGGCGAGGCCGACGCGCGAAGAGCCACCGTGTCATCGGCGGCGCGCATAAAGGTCGGCACGCAGGGGGCTGCCTTAATCACGATAGTCAGGGCTCCCGGCCAGCATCGTCGCGCGAGTACGCGGGCCTCGTTAGGGATATCCACGCCATAGCGGTCGAGTGCTTCGGCATTATCAACCAGCCAGGCGACCGTTTGGGTGAGCTTGCGCTGCTTGAGGGTAAAGATGCGGCGGTAGCCGGTACCGAGCGCAGGGACCGCGGCGCCATTGACGACAGCCTGCGGATCGCGCGGCCACGATGGGAATTCGCTTGTATCTTGGGGCACGGCGTCCGAGAAGGCGTTGACCGCCACGGCGACACCGTAGACGGTCTCGGTCGGGATCAAGGCCAGGCCGCCGCGGCCGAGCACCTCGGCCGTGCGCTCGACGGCGAGCCGATGCGGCTCGCGCGTTCCCTCGTATACCCGATAGACCGTCTGCATGTGTATGCCAGCCCCTTACGCTCTGGTGAAAGTTTGTTTACTGAGGGGCATTCTCGCACGAAACATTCAGCCTATTTGCCCAGAGCGCATGTTGGTTTGGTGAGCGGCTCTAGTAGTCGGTGAAAGTGAGGGGGTTATTGCAGATTTTTAGCGAGCAAGCGTAACGGTACGATCGGGAAACTCAATGCTTGCGACAAGCTTTCCGCCGAGACTTTCTGCGTACCTGCTCAGCGTGTCGAGCCTCATTGATCCCAGCTCCCCGCGCTCGAGCTCCGATATGCGTTTTTGAGAAACACCCATCGACTGGGCCACCGAGGCCTGCGTCAGATCCTTTAGTTTGCGAATTTGAGCGAGCTTATAGGCTTCGATACGTTCACGAGTTTTCTCCTGCTCGGCGGCAATAGATTCACGCGCTATCCCGCGTGATTCCATATACTCATGCAGCTCCATCTTGATCGAGCCTCCTTACATGGCGACGGTATATTTGTTCCGCCCTGGGAATGCTGATCGCATACCAGCCGTTCCACTTTGCCTTCGACGACTCCGCCTGCGACTTATCTCCCGCCAACAGCAACACTGCCTGACGTTTGGGGTCAAAGGCAAGACGATATGAGAAAGCCATTTGGGTCGCCTCCCCCGCGGCGCAGCTTCTTTCCGCGGGCTCGGGATGCCACAATGGGCTTTGAGTATCGGCCCGTGCGGTAGCCCTTACCGCACCTGCGGGGAGGAGGCTTCCCATG
>DBGEDL010000114.1:0-3904 GCA_048375035.1 Collinsella sp. | reverse complement strand
GGCCGCCGGCTTGCAGCCGACGCCGGCGTCGAAGAGCTCGACGGCCCGCCTCCTGGACTCCAGGTCGTGCTTCGCCCTGAGGTCTATACTCATGGAAAACCTCCCATTTCCCGATGTCCAAGAAATGGGAGGCAGTTCACTTTTCCCCTTTGTGGTGGTTTTAGGTGGCGTGGGCGGTTAGGCCTGGAAGGTATCGCGGTCGGGGGCGAAGGACTGCATGGCCGCGATGGTGCGGTCAAAGAGTTCGGGTAGCTCCCAACCCAGCATCTCGGCGCCCTGCGTAATCACGTCGCGCGAACAGCCAGCGGCAAAGCGCTTGTCCTTGAACTTCTTCTTGAGCGACTTGGTCGTAAAGTCCATGACGCTTTTGCTCGGACGCATGATGACTGCAGCGCCGATCAGGCCGGTGAGCTCATCGCAGGCAAACAGGATCTTTTCCATCTGCAGCTCGGGTTTGGGCAGCGAGGTGTTGAAGTCGGACGTGTGCGTCTGGATGGCGCGAATGAGCTCGGGAGACGCACCTTCGCCCTCAAGAATCTCGGCAGCATAGATGGTGTGGTTCATGGGGTCGTCCTCATGCTCCTCCCAATCCAGGTCGTGCAGCAGACCGACGGTGCCCCAAAACTCCTCGTTCTCGGGGTCGAACTCGCGCGCAAAGTAGCGCATAGTGCCCTCGACCGTCTCGCCATGGGTGATGTGGAACGGGTCCTTGTTGTGCTCGTTGAGCAGTTCGAACGCGCGGTCGCGGGTGATTCCGGCGGTAAGCGGCTCTGACATAACAGACTCCTTGTGCTCGTGGGTATCGATAAGAATGAATACTACTAGAACACGAAAACCACCACAAAGGTGCCTGTCCCCTTTGTGGTGGTTTTTGGCGCGGATGGGTTAGTTGAGGGCGGCTTGGGCTAGGCGGGCTTCGGCGGCCTCCTCGGTGACGCCCAAGGCCACGGCGAACTCCTCGATGGAGCGGCGTTTGGCCTCCTTGAGTACGCGCATGTAGTAGGAGCTGGGTTTTTTATCAGCTTCCTCGGCCTGGCGAATGCGGTGCATCATGGTCTTTGCCACGCGGACCGTCTCGGGCGCGCCCAGCTTGAGCTGCTGCTTAAAGTGCGTCTCCTCAAGTGAACTGTTGCGCTCGGTAAAAGTGTCGCACTCCAGCTCGTCATAGTGGCTCAGCAGGTGCTCGGCATCTTGCTGCGAGATGGCGGCGTGCAAACGGTCGGCCTGCGCCACGGGGTACATGAGGATCGTCTGCGCATGTCCCTGCTTGGTCTCGAGCAGTAGCATGGGCTGCGGTGTGTCGTCCCTAAAACCGACGACGGTGCAGACTCCCTGACCCGGATGAATGACGTGTTGACCGATTGAGAACATGCTACCTCCAACTTATACGAATTTACGTATGTCTAGAATAACACGCTGACGTGCGCAAACCCTTACTTTATGCAGGAAAAGCACACAACTCCGATAGGTAAGAGTATTCGATAACAGGCGCAGCTCATTCACACCTTTATGCATTTTCAACGCCTGCATAATCTGCAGGCAGACTGGCATCTTTGAGTGACTCCATGCAAGCTGTAGTCAATTTTGTGCATATGCAATATCGATTGGCTTTACCCTGCGACAGTGCCCGTCGCTTGTGATAGAGTGCTACAAACTCTGGCTTTTGCCCTACGAGTGACCAAGAGCTCGGGGGCTTTAACACAAGGAGGATCTATGCCCGAGAAGATTGAAGAGCTGGTACGCGCTGCGCTTGCTGCGGCCCAGGAGGCCGGCGACCTTTCTGCATTTGAACTTGACGATTGCGCTATCGAGCGACCGGCTGACACTTCTCATGGCGAGTGGACCTCTACCATGGCCCTGAAGTCCGCCAAGCTGGCCCATTGCGCCCCGCGCAAGATCGCCGAGGCCATCGTTGCCCATATGCCCGAGGACCCCGCGATCGAGAAGGTCGAGATCGCAGGCCCCGGCTTCATCAACTTCTACCTCTCCGTTGCCGTCAAGAATGCCATCTTTGGCGAGGCTCGCGAGAAGGGTATGGACTTCGCTAAGTCCAACGTCGGTGGCGGCCTGAAGACCCAGGTCGAGTTCGTCTCCGCCAACCCCGTCGGCCCCATGCACATCGGCCATGGCCGCTGGGCCGCTCTGGGCGATTCGCTCTGCCGCGTTATGGACCATGCCGGTTACGACATCCAGCGTGAGTTCTACATCAACGACCACGGCTCTCAGATGAACACCTTCGGCAACTCCATCAGCACGCGCTATATGCAGCTTGCCGACATCATCGCCAAGCAGGGCGTGGATATCGACGAGGCTCACAAGCTGCTGATCGCAGACCGCGACGCCTTCGTTGCCGACGAGAACGACGAGCATCCCGAGACCCATCCGTACCAGGACAATTTTGCCGAGACCCTGGGCAAGGACTCCTATGGCGGCGACTACATTATCGACGAGGCCGCCGAGTTCTGGCGCACCGACGGCGATAAGTGGGTCGAGGCCGATCCTCAGGAGCGCATGGAGAGCTTCCGCGAGCGCGGCTATGTGAAGATGGTCGACAACATGCGCGACCTCTGCCACGCCGTCAATTGCGACTTCGATCGTTGGTACTCCGAGCGTTCGCTGTACGTGAAGGACACCGAGGGCGAGACCGCCGGCACCTCTGCCGTCGACCGCGCTTTTGAGAAGCTCGACAAGATGGGCTACCTCTACACCAAGGACGGCGCCCTGTGGTTCCGCTCCACCGACCTGGGCGATGACAAGGACCGCGTCCTGATCAAGTCCGACGGCGAGTACACCTACTTCGCCTCCGACGTTGCCTATCACTGGGATAAGTTCCAGCGCGTCGACCACGTCATCGACATCTGGGGTGCCGACCACCACGGCTACATCGAGCGCGTCCGCTGCGTCTGCGACGCTCTTGGCTATCCCGGCAAGTTTGAGGTTCTGCTGGGCCAGCTCGTCAACCTGCTGCGCAACGGCAAGCCCGTCCGTATGTCCAAGCGTAAGGGCACCATGGTGACCCTGCAGGAGCTCGTCGACGAGGTCGGTTCCGACGCCGCTCGCTACACGCTCATCTCCAAAAGCTCCAACCAGATGGTCGACTTCGATATCGAGGCCGTCAAGAAGCGCGACAACTCCAACCCGGTCTATTACGTGCAGTACGCTCACGCCCGCGTGTGCTCCATCCTGCGCCGTGCCGCCGACGTTACGCCCGAGCAGGCTGACGAGATGGGCATGAAGGCCGTTGCCGCCAAGGCCATCGGTGAGAACGTCGATTACTCGCTGCTGACCGACCCGACCGAGCTCGCCCTTTCGCGTAAGCTCAACGAGCTCACCGACCTGATTGCCAGCTGCGCTCGCGACCGCGCCCCGTTCCGTCTGACGCACTTTGCTGAGGAACTCGCCGGCGACTTCCACAGCTTCTACGCTGCCTGCCAGGTTCTGCCGAGCGAGGGCCGTCCCGTCGACCCCGAGCTTTCGCGCGCCCGTCTGGCCGCTTGCGACGCCGTTCGCGTGACGCTCGCCCTGGTGCTCACCCTCGTTGGCGTTTCCGCGCCCGAGCAGATGTAATCTGCGGGTCATTTGACCGTACAGACTTGGTTTAACTAAGCCTTGAAAGCCCGATCTCCCACGGAGGTCGGGCTTTTTTGCAAACGCCGACGTATTGACGAATTTGGAACTGCTGGAAATACGAAACTATGCCGGTTTACTACGATGAATTGAGATATTCCAACCACGCCGGCTTTTAGCTAAAAAGTGCAAGGCATCTACCTGCACTGATAATTGTCCTTGGGGGAAGCGGGCACTGCGGGGGCGCGTCAACAGCGCGCGATTTCCGCGTCGCAGCGCTACCCTGATGCTGAACGCCGGGACGATGACCCACTGACCTGCTGACGCCTCTTCGGCC
>DBGEDL010000113.1:0-1128 GCA_048375035.1 Collinsella sp. | reverse complement strand
AACAAGTTCGAGGCGGGCATGTACCTGATCGCTGACGTTCCTGCCGGTGCCACAGCGCTGCACTTCTCCGTTCTGAACACCGCGGAGTTCGACAAGGTAGTGCTTTCCAATTCCGACAGGATCGAGGACATGGAGCCGGATTGGGTAGCCAATGACGAGCACCTTTGCGCGGTTGTGGGCAGTTCGGTTGTCGGTTCCAAGCTCCGCGCCTGTATCACCGGCGGCAGCACTACGGCGAGCATGAGCTGGGCCGACTTCCATTATTACTCGGTACAGCGTGGTATGCAGCAGATTGACGCGCTGATGCACTCCCGTATCGCCAACCTCTTCTACGCCGCCTATGGCCGTCGTGACAGCCAGGAACAATGCGGCGCGGGTCAGCATACTAACAACCGTACCACCGGCGGTACCGCTTCACACGGCATGACCGATACGATCGGTTATGAAGAGGCGCACGCCATCAACCCGAACGTGACGAACTCGCTTGTGGACAATATGGTCCACCAGTACGCCTGGTATCGCGGCGAGGATGACTACGGCGGTGCTACTGTCACGCAGGTGAACAATATCTGCTGCCTTGGCTACGAGGATATCTACGGTCATAAGTATGACATGATGGACGGCGTTGACCTTCCTAATGATAGCGGCAACGCCGGCAAGTGGCGCATCTGGATGCCTGACGGCACGACCCGTATGGTGAAAGGAGGCACAAGCTCGGGCGTATGGATAACGGCCATTGCACATGGCAAGTACATGGACGTGGTTCCGGTGGGTTCCGTTTCGGGTTCTTCCTCGACGCATTACTGCGATATGTACTACATATCCACCGCAGCCAGCCGTGTGGTCTATCGCGGGTGCAACGATGCGAGTGCGCATGGCGGTGTGTCGGTTGCGAGTGCGAGTTACGATGCTTCGAGCACGTATGCGTATGTCGGCTCGCGTCTGGCCTTCCGCGGCCGGCTCGTCAAGGCGGCAAGCGTCGCTGCGTTCAAGTCGATAAGCGAGGTGGCATGACCGGCCGCGTAAAGCGTCAAAGCGGGAGCGAAGCGACAAAACGTCCGGTGTTCCCCGAACAAGGGGAACGCCGTTCTTTACGGGCGTCAGCCCGTTGAAAAATTTTTGTTTCCG
>DBGEDL010000112.1:0-17351 GCA_048375035.1 Collinsella sp. | reverse complement strand
GTTCTGAATAGAACGGTTAGATAAAAGTAGTCGGTTAAGTTTGTCGCGAGTTCCGCACGAGCCGGAGAGCACTTAATGTGCTCTCCGTGCGAGCCAGGACTGTAGAGCAGCAAACTTAACCCCCGTGCCGCCCGTGCCGGGAATCCGCCCCCGCGCACAGGAGGGGATTCCTTTTGTGTAGGCTTTGCGGAAATGTGCTCATTTTGGGATACGCCCGGCGGCGTGGTCTGTTGACGGCACAGCTAACGCCACGTATCCTATCGAACTGCGTGTTTCGTAGGGGGATGCTGACCCCTCGATTCAAGCCGTTGCACTTTACAGAAAGCTGGAATCATTCGAGAAGGAGTACGCTTTGCCTACTATTAACCAGCTGGTTCGCCAGGGCCGTCGTTCCGTGCCCAAGAAGTCCAAGAACGCTGCTCTGCAGCACAACTCCCAGAAACGCGGCGTGTGCACCCGCGTCTTCACCACGAGCCCCAAGAAGCCGAACTCGGCTCTTCGTAAGGTTGCCCGTGTTCGCCTCGTCAACGGCATCGAAGTTACTGCTTACATCCCGGGTGAGGGCCACAACCTGCAGGAGCACTCCATCGTGCTCGTCCGCGGCGGTCGTGTCCGTGACCTCCCTGGTGTCCGTTATCACGTCATCCGTGGCGCCTACGACGCTGCTCCGGTCCAGAACCGTATGCAGGCCCGTTCCAAGTACGGTGCTAAGCGCCCCAAGGCTAAATAAGCCAGATAACGTTTTGATACTTTCGCCGTGTGCCGCCTAAGCGCCGCACGGTAGACACTTAAGGAGATTTCACATGCCGCGTCGTGCAGCAGCTAATCGTCGTGAGGTTCAGCCTGACGCCGTTTACAACAACCGCCTGGTGACTCAGCTCATCAACAAGGTCCTTCTTGACGGCAAGAAGGCCACCGCTGAGCGCATCGTCTACACCGCTTTCGAGATCGTTGCCGAGAAGTCCGAGGGTGGCGACGCTCTCGCTACCTTCAAGAAGGCTATGGACAACGTCAAGCCCACGCTCGAGGTTAAGCCCAAGCGTGTCGGTGGCGCTACCTATCAGGTTCCGATGGAGGTCAACTCCCGTCGTTCCACTGCTCTGGGTATCCGCTGGATCGTCAACTTCTCCCGCGCTCGCAAGGAGAAGACCATGGCCGAGCGTCTCGCCAACGAGATCCTCGACGCTTCCAACGGCCTGGGCGCTTCCGTCAAGAAGCGTGAGGACGTCTTCAAGATGGCCGAGGCCAACCGCGCGTTCTCTCACTATCGTTGGTAAGTTAAGGTAAGGAACTAACATGGCTAAGCCTAAGTACAAGCTTTCCGATACCCGTAACATCGGCATCATGGCCCACATCGATGCCGGTAAGACCACCACGACCGAGCGTATTCTTTACTACACCGGTAAGACCCACAAGATCGGTGAGGTCCATGAGGGCGCTGCCACCATGGACTGGATGGTTCAGGAGCAGGAGCGCGGCGTAACCATTACCTCCGCTGCTACCACGTGCTTCTGGAACAAGGACGGTAAGGACTACCGCATCCAGATCATCGACACCCCGGGCCACGTTGACTTCACCGCCGAGGTCGAGCGCTGCCTGCGCGTCCTCGATGGCGCTGTCGCCGTCTTCGACGCCGTTGCCGGCGTTCAGCCCCAGTCTGAGACCGTTTGGCGTCAGGCTTCCACCTTCAACGTCCCCCGCATCGCCTTCATCAACAAGTATGACCGCGTGGGCGCTGACTTCTTCAACGCTATCGAGACCATGAAGGATCGTCTCGACGCTAACGCCGTGGCCGCTCAGGTCCCGATGGGCGCCGAGGACAACTTCTGGGGCGTCATCGACCTGGTCACCATGACTGCATGGGACTTCAAGGCCGACGAGAAGGGCATGACCTACCCCGAGCCGATGGACGAGATCCCGGCTGAGTTTGCCGACATCGCTGCCACCAAGCGCGAGGAGCTCCTTGACGCTGCTGCCAGCTTTGACGACGAGCTCATGGAGAAGATCCTCATGGAGGAGGACTTCACCGTCGAGGAGCTCAAGGCTGCTCTGCGCAAGGGCGTTCTGGCCAACGAGCTCAACCTCGTCTTCGTGGGTTCCGCCTACAAGAACAAGGGCGTCCAGGAGCTGCTCGACGCTGTCGTCGACTACCTGCCCAGCCCGCTCGACGTTGAGGCCGTCACCGGTACCGATCCGGACACCGGTGAGGAGATCCAGCGTCATCCTTCCTTCGACGAGCCCTTCTCCGGCCTGGTCTTCAAGATCATGACCGACCCGTTCGTCGGTAAGCTCACCTACGTCCGCGTTTACTCCGGCCGCGCCGAGTCCGGCTCCTACGTGGTCAACGCTTCCAACGGTCAGCGCGAGCGCCTCGGCCGCATCCTCGAGATGAACGCCGCCGAGCGTATCGACCGTGACGACGCTGCCGCCGGCGACATCGTCGCTTGCGTCGGCTTCAAGAACTCCACCACCGGTGACACCCTGTGCGCCGAGGGCAAGGAGATCGTCCTCGAGAAGATCGAGTTCGCTAAGCCCGTTATCGACGTTGCCATCGAGCCCAAGACCAAGGCCGAGCAGGACAAGATGTCCCTGGCTCTGACCAAGCTCGCCGAGGAGGACCCGACCTTCCAGGTGTCCACCAACCACGAGACCGGCCAGACCATCATCGCCGGCATGGGCGAGCTGCACCTCGAGATCATCGTCGACCGTCTGCTCCGCGAGTTCAAGGTTGACGCTAACGTTGGTAAGCCCCAGGTCGCCTACCGCGAGACCGCTGGTCACGACGTCGAGAAGGCTGAGGGCAAGTTCGTCCGTCAGTCCGGCGGTCGCGGTCAGTACGGCCACGCCGTCATCAAGCTTGAGAAGATGGAGGAGGGCTTCGGCTACGAGTTCGTCAACGCTATCGTCGGCGGCGTCGTGCCCAAGGAGTACATCCCGTCCATCGACAAGGGCATCCAGGAGGCCCTGAACACCGGTGTTATCGCCGGCTTCCCGGTCCTCGACGTTAAGGTCACCCTGTTCGACGGTTCTTACCACGAGGTCGACTCCTCCGAGGCCGCCTTCAAGATCGCCGGTTCCATGGCTATCAAGGACGCCCTCAAGAAGTCCGATCCGCAGCTGCTCGAGCCGATCATGGCTGTCGAGGTCGAGACCCCCGAGCAGTACATGGGCGACGTTATGGGCAACCTCTCCGGTCGCCGCGGCAAGATCGAGGGCATGGAGGATCGCAAGAACAGCAAGCTCATCCGTGCCAAGGTGCCGCTGGGCGAGATGTTCGGTTACGCTACCGACCTTCGCTCCCAGACCCAGGGCCGTGCATCCTACACGATGCAGTTCGACTCTTATGAGCCCGCGCCCAAGTCCATCGTGGACGAGGTCATGAGCAAGAACGCCTAAGTTCGAGCTCCCTGTTACGTAATCCGCGAGAACATCTCTCGCACTCTTTGGAGGTTTAAGTTGGCTACCCAGAAGATCCGCATTCGCCTCAAGGGCTATGATCACGAGGTCGTCGATCAGTCCGCGAAGCTCATTGTCGAGACCGCTCAGAAGACCGGCGCTCGCGTTTCCGGTCCTGTCCCCCTGCCCACCGAGCGCAACCTGTACACGGTTATCCGCTCGCCGCACGTGAACAAGGACTCCCGTGAGCAGTTCGAGATGCGCACCCACAAGCGCCTCATCGACATCCTCGACCCCACCTCGGGCACCGTTGATTCGCTCATGCGTCTCGACCTCCCCGCTGGCGTCGACATCGACATCAAGCTCTAAGCGAAATCGCTCATAGCTTACAGAGCCCCGCTGCCATCTTGGTAGCGGGGCTCTTTTGTTTTGCATGATGGCCTTGGGGGACCGGGTAATGCTGTCGAGCGGGTGGCTGTGGCGTCTTATTTACCCATGGGACGCAGCGATGCCTCCTCAAAATGGAAGGATTGCAAGCCGTCTTCCGTTTCGATACACGCGCGACCAAAGGCATCGACCGTTTGAAGGATGCCACGCGCCAGCTCGTCACCGGCAGGGGAGCGGGCGATAACGTGCTCCCCGATCCAATTGAGGTGAGTGATATATTCGTCGTGGACGGGAGCGAGCGGACCGGCGTCTTCTTTCTTGGCATTGAGGCGCTCTGCCCAGGCATCTACGGCGTCTATAACTGCGTGATAGACCTCATCGAGGAGCACATCGACGGTGGGAACATTCTCGTTGAGATCCGAGAGACCGATTGCCGGCAGGCCGCCATCGGGAACCTCTGAGGGCACATAGTTCACATTGACGCCAATGCCGCAGGCGGCAAAGGGCTTGCCCTCGTTGTCACGAGCCGCCTCGACCAGGATGCCGCCGAGTTTGCGCCCTCGCGCGACGAGGTCGTTGGGCCATTTGAGGCCGATCTCGTTAGCAAGACCTTGCGCCTCGAGCGCCTCGAGCACCGCTAAGCCGCTGACGGCGGCAAGACCAGAGTACTTGGCGGGATCAACACATGGACGTAGGACAATCGAGAGCAACAGGTTGCCGGCGGTTGAATCCCACTTGTGGCCGCGTCGGCCGCGTCCTGCCGTTTGCGCGCGGGCGGCAAGTCCCGTGCCGTGCGGCGCGCCCTGTTTACCTGCTTCGAGCAGGTCATCGTTGGTCGATCCGGTTACGTCGACTATCGTTAATTGAGCATCCATAGCGGCTGCTACCTCCTTAATGAATAAGTGAATGACGCAATGGTGTCGAGAGATAGACACAATGTGAAGCCTTTGTCGCATTTGGACAATTTAATGTTAACACGTCAACAAGGCGAAAAATGCGCTATCCTCTCTTGGTCGATGTAAACACGTCAACAACTCAAAGGAGGTTAGTGATGGGTTTCACGATTCTTGGAACAGGCTCGGCGCTTCCCAAGCGCAGTGTTTCCAATGACGAGCTGTCCGAGTTCCTGGACACCTCGGATGAGTGGATTTTTACCCGCACGGGGATCAAGAGCCGCCATGTGTGCACCACCGAGTCGCTCGACGATCTTGCCGTGGCTGCGAGCGAGCAAGCGCTCCAGACGTCCGGAATCGATGCGAGCCAGCTGGATCTTATCGTCTGTTCGACGACGACGGGCGATCATCTCGTTCCTGCCGAAGCGTGCGCCGTTGCTGAGCGCTTGGGTGCCACATGTCCTGCTTTCGACGTTTCGGCGGCTTGTGCCGGCTTCGTATTTGCGCTCGATGTCGCCGAGGGCTATATCGCCCGCGGTCGCGCCAAACACGTGCTGGTCGTTGCAGCCGAGCAGATGACGCGCGCGCTCGATTGGACCGACCGTGCCACGTGCGTTCTCTTTGGCGATGGCGCGGGTGCTGCGGTCATAGAGGCCGGGGGAGAGAATCCCCTTGCTGTCGAGCTTTCGACGTCGCCTGACGTCGAAACACTGCGCGTCCCCGGATTGGTGGGCTCCTCGCCGTATAAGACGGCGCAGGACCGCGAAAGCGTGCTTTCCATGAACGGCCGTCGCGTCTTCAAGTTTGGCGTCAATGCCATCTGCGACACGGTCAACAAGCTCGTCTGCGACGCGAGCATCGCGGTCGAGGACATCGACCACTTTGTATTCCATCAGGCTAACGAACGAATCCTGAGTCAGGCGGTCAAGCGCCTCGGTGTGCCAGACGAGCGCGTGGTTCGAACGCTACGAGAGACCGGCAACATTTCGAGCGCCTGCATTCCCTTTGCGCTTGACCGGCTGGCACGCACTGACGTACTGAATGCGGGCGACACCATCGCCCTCGTTGGATTTGGCGCCGGCCTGGATATAGGTGGCTATCTGCTTCGTTGGAAGTAGTCGCACATAGGAAATAAAAACGCCCCTAGGGCACAAACAAAGGAGAACTACCATGGCAGATCAGAAGACCTTCGAGCGCGTTTGCGACGTTATCCGCGAGACCGCCGGTCTTGACGACGTCGAGATGAAGCCCGAGTCCACGCTTGGGGAGATTGGTCTCGACAGTCTGGGCACCGTCGAGATCCTCGTCGCCGTCGAGGACGAGTTTGGCATCCAGCTCGATACCGAGGAGAACCCCAAGACGGTCGGCGAGTTCGCCGATACGGTCGAGGCGGCATTGGAGAAGTAGAGATGCTCAAGACTCCTCTCTGCGATCTGCTCGGCATCGAAAAGCCCGTGTTCCAGGGCGGTATGGCTTGGATTGCCGACGCCTCGCTGGCTTCCGCAGTGTCCGAGGCGGGCGGCTTGGGGATTATCGCGGCCATGAACGCCGACGCCAACTGGCTGCGCGACCAGATTCACGAGCTGCGCGCCAGGACGGATAAGCCCTTTGGCGTCAACGTTATGCTCATGAGCCCGTTTGCCGACGAGGTCGCGCGGGTCGTGATTGACGAGCGGGTGCCGGTCGTCGTGACGGGTGCCGGCAATCCCACCAAGTACATGAAGGCGTGGAACGAGGCGGGCATCAAGGTCATCCCGGTCGTTGCCTCGGTGGCGCTGGCGCGCCTCGTGGCGCGTCGTGGAGCTACGGCGGTTGTTGCCGAGGGCACCGAATCGGGCGGCCATATTGGCGAGACCTCGACGATGGCACTGGTGCCGCAGGTCGTCGATGCGGTCGACATTCCTGTCGTGGCTGCCGGCGGTATTGCCGACGGCCGCGGCGTGGCGGCTGCCTTTATGCTGGGCGCCGCCGGTGTGCAGGTGGGTACGCGCTTTCTGATCGCAGATGAGTGCACCGTATCGGAGCAGTACAAGGAGATGGTCCTGAAGGCCAACGACACCTCGACGCGTGCGACCGGCCGCTCGACGGGACACCCGGTGCGTGCCCTCAAGAGCCCCTTCACCAACGCCTACGCCAAGAGCGAGGCGGTGGGCGTAAGCGTCGAGGAGCTCGGGGCCATGGGCACGGGCGCCCTTCGCAAGGCCGCCAAGGACGGCAATTACGAAGAGGGCTCGTTTTTGTGTGGACAGATTGCCGGCATGGTCAACGAGCGCCAAAGCGCACGTGAAATTGTCGATGACCTGGTCGATGGTGCCGAGCGCGTCCTGAGGGGTGCGTGCGCATGGGTAGCGTAGCGTTTCTGTTTGCCGGCCAGGGTGCCCAGCATCCCGCGATGGGTGTCGACCTCATCGAAGCATCGCCGGCGGCCGCCGAGGTGTTCGCCATTGCCGACGAGGTGCGCCCGGGGACCAGCGAGCAGTGCCGGAGCGCCTCCAAGGAGGAGCTCTCGCAGACCGAGAACACGCAGCCTTGCGTGTTCGTGCACGACTTGGCAGTCGCCGTCGCCCTGCGCGAGCGCGGCGTGGTGCCTGCCGCCTGTGCGGGATTCTCGCTGGGCGAGGTCGCTGCGCTCACCTTTGCGGAGGCATTCGATACGCGAGCGGGTTTTGAGCTCGTATGTGAGCGCGCGGCATTGATGGCCACGGCGGCCGAGCGTCACCCCGGCGGCATGCGCGCCGTCATCAAACTCGATGCAGCGCAAGTCGAGAACCTGGCAAAACAGGCCGGCGAGGACTGCTGGCCGGTCAACTACAACAGTCCGCAGCAGACGGTTGTTGCCGGGGCGCCCGAGGCGCTGCAGGAGCTCGACGTCCTGGTAAAAGAGGCTGGCGGCCGCGCTATGAAAGTCGCGGTGTCGGGTGCATTTCATAGCCCCTATATGGCCGAGGCGACTGAGGGGCTGGTGACGTATATCCAAGCCGGCCACGCGCCGTCTCCGCTGCTGATTCCGGTCATGGCAAATATGACAGCGGCGCCCTATCCGGCCGACCCGCAGACGGCATCGGAGGTGCTGGCCAACCAGGTGAGCCATGCCGTGCGCTGGGTCGACACGCTGCATGCTCTGCAGGATCAAGGCATCGACACGTTTATTGAGGTCGGCCCCGGCAAAACGCTGTCCGGCCTGGTCAAGCGTACGTTGAGCGACGTTCGCGTGTATTCGTGCGAAACGGCCGAGCAGGTCGCAGCTATTGCCGACGAGCTCGCATAGTCCACAGGGCTGTAACCCGAAAGGAATGACATGGGCAACTTGAACAACGGCACGCTCGAGCGCAACGACTCACGTCTCGTGGCACTGGTCACGGGCGGCTCGCGCGGCATCGGCCGCGCCTGCGCTGTCGGTCTGGCGGAGGACGGCTTTGATATCGCTGTCGTCTATGCCGGCAGTGTCGATGCGGCGCGCGAGACGTGCGAAGCCTGCGAGGCGGCTGGCGCCGCGGCACGCGCATATCAATGTGACGTGGCCGACCCCGCTGCCGTCAACGCGTGCGTGGAAGCGGTCCTCAACGACTTTGGCTCCATTTGGGCGCTCGTCAACAACGCTGGCATCACCCGCGATGGCCTGCTCATGCGCATGGGCGATGACGCCTTCGATCGCGTGCTCGATGTCAATCTTAAAGGAACGTTTAACACGACGCGCGCGCTCACCAAGACCTTTATGCGCCAACGCGGCGGCTGCGTCGTCAACATGAGCTCGGTCGTGGGCCTGATGGGCAATGCCGGGCAAGCCAACTACGCTGCCTCCAAGGCGGGCGTGATCGGCCTGACCAAGGCGGTGGCGCGCGAGCTTGCGCCCCGCGGCGTACGAGTGAACGCGGTTGCCCCCGGGTTTGTCGAGACGGATATGACGGCAAAGCTCTCGGAGAAGGTTCGCGCGGCAACCGAGGAGCAGATTCCCCTAAAGCGCATGGCACGCCCCGAGGAAGTGGCCGGCGTGGTGCGCTTTTTGGCGAGCGATGCGGCTGCCTACATTACGGGCGAGGTCGTACGCGTTGACGGCGGAATGGCGATGTAGAAACCAGGGCCGAAGAACGGCTTGGATGAGGAGACCATGATGGAACAGAGAGTTGCAATCACCGGCATAGGTGCCGTATCGCCGCTCGGCAACACTGCGCTTGCCACCTGGGCGGCCATGTGCGCCGGCACGTGCGGCATCGGCCCGATCACGCACTTCGATACCGATGCGTTTGCCGTCAAGGTGGCGGGCGAGGTCAAGGGCTTTGACGGCAACGAGTACTTTGGCAAGCGTGACGCCAAGCATCTCGACCCCTGCGTTCAGTTTGCGATGGCGGCTTCGGACGAGGCAATGCACGATGCGGGCTTTGATGTCGAAGGCGCCATCGATCGCGAGCGCCTGGGCGTCTACGTGGGGTCGGGCGTGGGCGGCATGCAGACGCTCGTCGACAACGTCCACACGATTGCCGACCGTGGGCCCCGCCGCGCATCGCCTTACATGATCGCGATGATGATCCCCAACATGGCATCGGGCAATATCGCAATCCGCCACAAGGCAAAGGGCCCGACCCTGCCCGTCGTGACCGCCTGCGCAACCTCGGCCCATGCGGTGGGCGAGGCGTTTCGCGCCATCAAGCACGGCTATGCCGACGCGATCCTCGCGGGCGGTGCCGAGGCCGCCATTATCCCCGATGCCGTTGCGGGCTTTACGTCCTGCCGCGCATTGACCACCAACCCTGATCCCGCGACGGCTTGCCGCCCGTTCGATGCAGACCGCGACGGCTTTGTGATGGGCGAGGGCGCCTGCGTGCTCGTGCTCGAGAGCATGGAACATGCGCAGGCGCGCGGTGCGCACATTTATGCCGAGGTCGTGGGCTACGGCAACACCGATGATGCCTATCACATCACGAGCCCTGATCCCGAGGCTGCCGGCATTGCCCGCGCGATATCGCTGGCGGTGACCGAGGGCGACGTCAGGCCTTCCGAGGGTCTCTACATCAATGCTCACGGCACATCGACCAAGCTCAACGATTCGTCCGAGACGGCGGGCATTAAGCGTGCGCTCGGCGAGGACGCGGCGCGCGCCGCGCACGTCTCGTCGACTAAGTCGATGACCGGCCACATGATCGGTGCCACGGGCGCCATCGAGGTCATGGCCTGCGCCATGGCGCTCGAGCAGGGCGTGGTGCCGCCGACCATTAACTACCGCACGCCCGATCCCGCCTGCGATCTTGACTACACGCCCAATCGCGCAGTTCGCGCCGACCTTACCTGGTCGCTTTCGACCAACCTAGGCTTTGGCGGGCACAACGCCGCCATCGCGCTGCGTAGATATACGAGGAGCTAGAGCATGGATTCCAAAAGACTTGCCGAGATAGCCGATGTGATGGAGGACCGCGGCCTCACGCGCGTGCGCGTTGAGGAGCCCGATGGCACCGCGGTCGAACTCGAGCGCGCGAGCGCCGCGCAGCCGGTTGCCGTGCCCATGCCTATGCCGGGTGCCGTGACTGCTCCGGCGGTGGCTCCTGTCGCCATGCCTGCCGCCGCACCGGAGCCCGCCGCGCAGACGCCTGCCGCCGCACCGGAGCCCAAGGGCATCGAGGTGACCGCTCCCATGGTCGGCGTTTTCTATGCTGCCCCGGCGCCGGGCGACGAACCGTTTGTGCACGTGGGCTCCAAGGTCAAGGCTGGCGAGACCCTTTGCATCATCGAGGCCATGAAGGTTCTCAACGAGGTGACGGCCGAGGCAGACGGTGAGGTGCTCGAGATCTGCGTGGCCGACGGCGACCTCGTGGAGTTCGGCAGCTGCCTCATGAGGATCGGATAGGTGATATCCATGAACAAAGAAGAGCTCAAGAAGCTGTTACCGCATCGCGAGCCGATGCTTTTGCTCGACGAGGCCGAGCTGGTGGGCGACGAGGCCCACGGCAAGATCACGATCACGGGCGACGAGTACTTTTTGCAGGGGCATTTTCCGGGAAACCCGGTCGTCCCCGGCGTGATTCAGTGCGAGATGCTCGCCCAGAACTGCTGCGTGCTGCTGATGGGCGATGAGGAGGCGCGCGGCGCGACGCCGTTCTATACGAGCCTCGATAAGGTGCGCTTTAAGCGTCCGGTGCGCCCGGGCGACACGGTTGATCTGGTGTGCACCATCACGCGTGCGCGCGGGCCGTTCCGCTTTGCGACGGGTACTGCGAGCGTCAACGGTGAGGTTTGCTGCCGCGCCGATATGTCCTTTGCACTCATGCACGAAAGTTAAGGAAGGCTTCATGTTCGACAAAGTGCTCATTGCCAACCGTGGCGAAGTCGCGGTCCGTGTTATCCGCGCGTGCCGTGATATGGGCATCAAGACCGTCGCCGTCTATTCCACGGCCGATGCGGACGCGCTGCACGTGCAGCTTGCCGACGAGGCATATTGCATCGGTGGCCCGCGTCTTGCCGAGAGCTACCTCAACGACGATGCCGTGCTCACCTGTGCCGTAAAGTCGGGAGCTAAGGCAATTCATCCCGGCTATGGCTTTTTCTCCGAGAAGGCGAGCTTCGTACGCGACTGCGACAAGTATGGCCTGGCGTTTGTCGGTCCTTCGGCCGAGGTGATCGACAGCATGGGCGATAAGGACGCCGCGCGTCGAACGGCTGCCGCGGCGGGCGTGCCCATCGTGCCGGGCTGCGATTTGCTCAAAAGCCCCGAGGAGGCAACGGCCGAGGCCGAGCGCATTGGCTGCCCCGTGCTCATTAAGGCGCGTGCAGGTGGCGGCGGTCGCGGCATTCGCAAGGTCGAGCGCGTGGAAGATGCGGCAAAGGCGTTCATCGAGGCGCGTGCCGAGGGCGAGGCCGTCTTTGGCGACGGCGAGTGCTACATGGAGAAGTTCGTCGCGCCGGCGCATCACGTTGAGGTGCAGATTATGGCCGATAAGCAGGGTCATGTGTTTTCGCTCGGCGAGCGCGAGTGCTCGGTGCAGCGGCGCAACCAAAAGCTGATCGAGGAGAGCCCCGCGCCGTGCCTCGACGGACACGACGACATTCGTGCTCGCATGCACAAGGCAGCGCGTGACCTGGCTCGTGCCGTCGGCTACGAAGGAGCCGGTACCATCGAGTTCCTGTATTCGGACGACGGCAATTTCTACTTTATGGAAATGAACACGCGCTTGCAGGTGGAGCATCCGGTTACGGAGTTTGTGACCGATACCGACTTGGTCAAGTGGCAGCTGCGCGTGGCAGCCGGCCAGCCTCTGCCCTTTGAGCAGGAGGACATGCCGGTCCGCAACCACGCCATGGAGTGCCGCATCAATGCCGAAACGCCGGACTTTCTGCCGTCATGCGGAACGGTCACCGCGTTGCGTGTGCCGGGTGGTCCGCGCGTGCGCTGGGATTCCGCCATGTTTACCGGTGCGAAAGTTCCGCCGTACTACGACTCCATGCTTGGCAAGCTCATCGTGTGTGCGCCCACGCGTGACGGCGCCATTCGCAAGATGCGCTCGGCCCTGGGCGAGCTCGTGATTGAGGGCGTGAGCGAAAACAGCGAGCTTCAGCTCGACGTGCTGGCAAACGACGAGTTCTTGTCGGGCATGTATCACACCGATCTGATGGGGCATCTCTATGCTGATGAATAGAAAAGCGAAGACGGTCAACGTCCTCGAGGGACCGATGACCGAGTCGTGCGCCGAGTTTCCCGCGCGCCACGTGTTTATCAAGTGCCCGGAGTGCCGCCGCGTGATCGATGAGGCGCGCCTGCACGACAACCTCGAGGTCTGCCCTCGTTGCGGCAAACACTTTCGCGTGAGCGGGCGCGACCGCATGCGCATGACGATTGACGAGGGCACGTTTGAGGAATGGGATGCCAATCTGGCGCCGGAGGACTTCCTCTCGTTTCCCGGCTATGCCGACAAGCTCAAGAGCGTGAGCGAGCGTTCGGGCGAGCGCGATGCCGTTGTGTGCGGCAGGGGCAAAATCTGCGGTTGCGATACGGCGCTCTTCTTTATGGATGCCAACTTTATGATGGGCTCGATGGGTTCCGTGGTGGGCGAGAAGATCTGTCGCACATTTGAGCGAGCGACCGAGCTTGGATTGCCAGTTGTCGGCTTTACCGTTTCGGGCGGTGCGCGCATGCAAGAGGGCGTGACATCGCTTATGCAGATGGCCAAGATTTCTGCGGCGGTTAGGCGCCATAGCGAGGCGGGCGGCCTGTATATCACGGTGCTCACTGACCCCACGACCGGAGGCGTAACCGCGAGCTTTGCCATGGAGGGCGATATTATCCTGGCCGAGCCCGATGCCCTGACGGCATTTGCCGGCCCGCGCGTGATCGAGCAGAACATGCACAAGCGCCTGCCCAAGGGATTCCAGCGCTCCGAGTTTTTGCTGGAGCACGGCTTTTGCGATGCCGTTGTTCCGCGTGGCGAGATCGCGCTCACGGTAGGCGAGCTGCTGGCGCTGCACGAAGGGCACGCGCCCGGCCTGGGGGCACCGCACGAGATCGTGCATACGGGTCGCCGCGGCAAGAAGCTGGGACATCTGTTTAAGCGCACGGCCGCGCCAAAAACGGCACTCGAGATTGTCAAGCAGACCCGCTCGGCAGATCGCGCCACGGCGGGCGAGATGATCTCGCTGGGCTTGGATGGATTTGTGGAGCTGCACGGCGACCGTTACTTTGGCGACGACGCCGCTGTGGTGGCTGGCATTGGCTGGAAAGACGGACGCCCCGTAACGGTCATCGCCATCGAGCGTGGCACCACGACCAAAGAGCGTATGCGCCGTAACTTTGGCATGGCGCATCCCGAGGGCTACCGCAAAGCGCGTCGTCTGATGCGCCAGACCGAAAAGTTTGGTCGACCGGTTCTGTGCCTGGTCGATACTTCGGGCGCGTTTTGCGGCATCGGTGCCGAGGAACGCGGCCAGGGCGAGGCGATTGCCCAGAATCTCATGGAGATGAGCGGCCTTAAGACGCCGATTGTCTCGGTGGTGACAGGCGAGGGCGGCTCTGGTGGCGCGCTGGCGCTATCCGTGGCCGACCGCATCCTGATGCTTTCGAGCTCGGCCTATTCGGTCGTGAGCCCTGAGGCCTGTGCGTCGATCCTGTGGAAGGATACCGAGCGCGCGAATGAGGCCGCCGAGGCGCTTAAGCTCACGGCTCCCGACCTGTTGGCGCTCGGCATCATCGACGGCATTGTTGACGATAGGGGTCTGTCGCATGAGGAGATCGCCGGTGCCGTCATGTCCTCGGCATTTGATGCCTTCGATACACTTGGGCGGCTCGACGACGCGACCCTCACAAACCTCCGCTACGAAAAGTACCGCGCAATCGGTCAGTACCGCACGATGTGACAAGGGGACAGCCCGCATGTCACATTGGGAAAGGCGTTCCATGTCACAAGTTTCTAACACCTCGTTTACAACGACGGTTTCATCAAACGCCATGGCCGTGGTGGACTATCTGTCCAAAAGCATGATGTCGGCGCTGCCGTTTATTGTCTGTGCGGCGCTGTTTCGTACCGTCGCCGTCATTATGGGCGAAGGCATGCTGGGCCTGTGGTCTGCCGATTCCGAAATCTATCGCCTGTTCTACAGTTGGCTCTATAACGCCGGCTACTACTTTTTGCCCATTTATCTTGGTTGGGCGGCCGCCCGCCAGCTCGGTTGCTCGGAGCAGCTGGGCATGATGCTGGGCGGCGTATTGATTGCGCCCGATCTGCTTAAGCTCGTCGATGCCGCATCGACGACGGGGGCATCGATGGCTTCCGTGTATGGTTTACTTCCCGCGCCGGTCAACGATTACACGACGACTGTTATTCCGGTTCTCATCTCGGTGCCCGTGCTATGGCGAGTGGAGTGTTTCTTTAAGCGCGTTATCCCTAAGGCCGTGGCGTTTTCGTTCGTTCCGTTTGCGACCATGCTTGTCATGGTTCCGGTTTCGCTGTGTATCACGGCACCGGCGGGCAGCTATCTGGGCATGCTGTTGGGCCAGCTTATGTTTATGCTTGGCAATTCCGGTGGCATCGTGTCGCTGCTCACGCTCATGGGGCTTGCCGCGGGCTGGGAGTTCCTTAAGATCGCGGGCGTCAGCAACGTTGTCCTATCGCTCGCCTATGCACAGTTTATGAGTGTGGGAACGGATTCGTGCATCCTCATCGCCGCGACGATGGCAACGTTCGCCGTTTGGGGCATGCCCTTTGGCGCGTCGCTTCGCGTTGCGGATAAGGACGAGAAGGCGCTCATGCTGGGCTACTCAATCTCGGGTGTTCTTGGCGGCGTAAGCGAGCCGGCGCTGTACGGTTGCGGCTTTAAATATGGCAGGTGCCTGACGTGCATGGCCATTGGCGGCGCCGTCGGAGGCCTTGTTGCAGCCGTGGGCCACGTTACGGCCTATACCATCGGCATGACGAATGTCCTCATGGTCATTGGCTTTGCCACGGGCGGCATCTCGAACCTGCTGTGGTGCTGCGCTGCCGGCGGTGTGGCATTTGCGGTGTCTGCGGCGCTGAGCTACTGCTTTGGCGTGGTGCCGGCGAAGGGACAGACGATGGGGGACGGAGCCGATTCACCCGAAACCTCGAAGAGCGTGGCCGAAGTAAGCGCGTAAACCTGTGCGACACAAGGACGATTCCTTTGCCATGCTCCAAGGCCGTGGCCCGTGTGGGTCGCGGCCTTTTTGTATCTGAAGGACAAAGTGGCTACACTACAATCCGTTTGAGCAATAGATATATATAGGCAGTACCGTGGGGGCTGATGAAGATGGTCGAGTGGATCGTTCGTCGTGCGCAGGGCGACCGTGCGCGCGTGGGCACGTTGACGGGCATGGTGTGTATTCTCGCTAATGTTGCGCTTTGTGCTGCGAAGGGCGCAATTGGTGTGCTGTCGGGATCGGTTTCGATTGTGGCGGATGCCATGAACAACCTGTCCGATGCCAGCTCGAATATCGTGAGCGTGCTGGGCTTTAAGCTGGCGAGCAAGCCGGCGGACCCCGAGCATCCTTACGGACATGGCCGCTACGAGTATCTCTCGGGTCTGGTCGTGGCGGCGCTCGTGCTGCTGATCGGCGTTGAGCTGGTGAAGTCCTCGGTTGAGCGCATCATCCACCCCGAACCTGTCGAGTTCTCGCTTGCCCTGGTGGCGGTCCTGGTGCTGTCGATGGTCGTTAAGCTGTGGATGGCGGCGCTCAACCAAAAGTTAGGTGACCGTATTGAGTCCGAGACGCTGCACGCGACCGCCCAGGATTCCAAGAACGACGTCCTTGCTACGGGTGCTGTGCTGGCGTGCGCAATTGTTTCGCAGGCAACGGGCATCAACCTCGATGCCTGGGTTGGACTCGCCGTTGGCGCCTATATTGGCTGGAGCGGCTTTGAGCTCATCCAAGATACAGTGAGCCCGCTTTTGGGCCAGGCGTCCGACCCCAAGCTTGTCGAGCATATCCGCAGCAAGATCATGAGCTATCCCGGCGTTTTGGGTGTCCACGATCTGATGGTTCACGACTACGGACCGGGCAGAAAGTTCGCAAGCGCGCATGCCGAGATGGCGGCAGAGGCCGACCCGCTGGAAAGCCACGACACGCTCGACAACATTGAGCAGGCATTTAGGAACGAAGACGGCATGATCGTCACACTCCATTACGACCCCATCGTGACCGACGACCCCAAGGTGGCGAGTATGCGTTTGAGCATTAACGCCATGGCTCAACAGATCGATAGCCGTCTTTCCATTCACGACCTGCGCTGTGTGCCGGGCCCTACGCACACCAACGTGATCTTTGACTGCGTGCGCCCCTCGGATTTGCAAATGAGCGCCGAAGATCTAAAGCGGACACTAGTAAAACAGGTCGAATCCGAATACCCCAATTCATTCGCAAAGATCACGATCGACGAAGACTACGTAGGCCATACTCACGAATAGGGGAATAGGACTGCGCCGCTCAAGCTATTTATGCAGAAGGGGAGAGAATGAAGAGGCTATATCTACTGCGTCACGGTCAGACGGAATTCAACGTCAAAAAACTCGTCCAAGGTCGCTGCGACTCACCGCTCACCGACCTGGGCCGCCAGCAAGCTGAGATGGCAGCTGCATGGCTCAAGGCCCACAACGTCATTCCCGACAAAGTGGCCTCTTCACCCTTAGGCCGCGCCATGGACACGGCAAGCCTCGTCGCAACCGAACTTTTCGGCCAGAACGCAGCAGTCGAGCCCTGCGAAGGCATCATCGAACGCTGCTACGGCACCTTCGAAGAAGGCCCCCACGACGCCCTCCCCACCGATGTCTGGGATCCGGGCGAGGACCTAGTCCCCTTTGGAGGAGAGGGAAGCCAAGCCCTGCAAAAACGCATGGTAGAAACCCTCACCAATCTCATAAGCGCCGAGGACACCAAAACCCTACTAGCAGTAAGCCACGGTAGCGCCAGCCGCCAATTCATAAAAGCCGCCGCCCCAGCAGACTTCAAGCTCCCAGCCAAACTCCCCAACTGCGCCATCATGATTTTTGATTTCGATGAGGAAAAGCCAGGAGGAGAAGGCGACAAGCCCCAATGCAAGTTCACCCTCCAGCAAATCGTAGATCCCCAACAAAGTATTTAGCTGAGCGAGCAGAGTTAAGCAGACATCAACGTGTCGTCTCCCGAGCACGGCGGAGGGTCGGAGAAATATATTAAGGTCATCGCGAGTTCCGCACGCAAAGGAG
>DBGEDL010000111.1:0-11606 GCA_048375035.1 Collinsella sp. | reverse complement strand
TGCTGCCGGTTCGACCGGCGCGCCACGGGTCAAGATGCACTAGGCCTGGACGAAGTCCGGGCCCGCGCCTTTAGACGCGAGCCCGGGGCCCGTGGGTTATACCCTAAGAGCAAACCACCCTTTTTAAGGGTGGTTCTGATTGCC
Source organism: Collinsella sp. (assembly GCA_048375035.1). Classification (GTDB taxonomy): domain Bacteria; phylum Actinomycetota; class Coriobacteriia; order Coriobacteriales; family Coriobacteriaceae; genus Collinsella. The sequence goes on along the minus strand of DBGEDL010000111.1, from coordinate 11,462 downwards.
GCATCAGCCTCGGGTATAAAATAAAATCCGACTGCTGTTTCGATGAAGGGAGGCGCGTGCCCGGACGTATCAAGCGAGTCGCCATTGTCTCGTTTACGCTCATGTTCCTTGTTGCTGCCTGTGTGGCCGCCCTGACGTATACCGTTCGAAGCAGTTCTTCCTCCTCGAATGAAGCCGACAAAGATCTCCCGGTACTCAAAATCGGCGTTACGGATAACGACCCCTATGTGTATATCGATACCACGGGCGATTACGCCGGTATCGATATCGACATCGCCCGCGAGGCCTGCAAGCGTGCGGGGCTCAAGCCACAGTTTGTCGATATTGACTGGAACGATCGCGACCGGCTGCTCAAAAACGGTGATATCGATTGCCTGTGGTGTGATTATTCTCCCTGTTATCGCGAGGATAAGTATTACTGGACCGAGCCGTATCTAACCGTGACGGTTTCGGTTGCCGCCAAGAAAACGAGTGGCATCAAGTCCTTGGCGCATCTCGATGGAAGCAAGACCATCGCGGTGATTGCGGGCTCGGTGAGCGAACGCCGATTGCTCGCAGGGGATCTGGAAATCTCGCCGGACGTGCAAATCAAATCGTATGGTTCTGCCGAGCTCTGCAAAGCCGCCCTCGCCAAAGGGTATGTCGACTGTTGGATGGCGGACGTTCAGCAGCTTGACCGACTTGTCGCCCAGTATCCCGGCCTTTACCGCGTGTTCGCTGACAACGTTATGACAGTTGATCTGGGCGTCGCGTTTGATGACAGCTATGAAGGACCGATCGTAAAGGAGCTCAATACCGCATTGTTTGCCATGGATCGAGATGGCACGATTGACCGTATTGTGGGCAATTACAAGACAGGAGCGACGACGGGCGGGCAAGGAGCAAATTCATGACAACTGATGAGCACCGCTTGCACCGAAAGACTCTGACCGTCATAGCTGTCGGCGTTATTGTCAGCGCTGTCTTGTTAGGCCTGTTGTATACGGTTGGAACCCATCGCTGCCTCGAAAAAACGCTTGGGTTTGGCCAAGAAACCATGGTGTTTTTGGAAAACGCTTGCGAAAAATATGACCGCTACGAACAGGGGAGAAAAACCGAGGAGACGCACGATTTGCTCGCCGCGGTCGAATCATTTGCAACGTTCCTGTCCTCTGATCGCGTTGAGGTTAACGACGACCTTATCGAGCAATTTGTCCATGCCGAGAACCTTTCGGGGCTGATGGTCATGGACTCCGATGGCCATATGGCTGCCCACTACGACATTGATGGTCGCGATCCGCTCATGTTGTGGCGAGATGAGTTGGCCTGTTCGCCGGTCGCATCGATGTATCAAGGTTCCAAAGTGACCTACTCAACTGTCGATGAGCGCCGTGGTGTCGTTTTTGCCGTCTGTGCTGTTCCGTATGGCGACGGCGTTGCCCTGGCATACCGCTCACTTGTTTCCGATGCGGCGGACGACTATTCATATGCCATAGCCGACGTGCTTTCGAACAGTACCTTCCACCAGGGTCCCACGGTGCTTGTTATGGAGGATGCGGAGATTGTCTCATCCAACAGTGCCGATGCTGACGTGTCGCTCGCCCGACTCCTCACCAGCGTAGGAGTTGAGTGGAAAGACGACGGCCTGACGCGCATCGAATATCGAGGAGACGAATGGTATGCCGTGCGTGCGGCATATAAGGACTACCGCCTGTTTGCGCTATATCCCAAATCTGAGGTCATGTCTGACAGGATTTCATTTGTCGCTGTCGGCGTCTTGGTGTGCCTTGCGTTTTGGGTCGTGGTGCTGTTGGCTCGAAATATCGTTGACCACCGCAATTTGGTCGAAAAGGATAAACAACTCGGCATTATCAATGCCATAAGCGCCATCTACGATTCGACCTTCCTTTTGCATCTCGACACCCTCGAGATCGAGGGAATCAATATGTCGCCGGCGATAGCGAAGATATTTGCCGAGCACAACGAGGCATATGACTTTATGGACACGGTCTGCCGGGATATCGTGAGCCCCGAAAGCCGCGAAGCGGTTGTGGGACTCGTAGATATAAGTACGCTTCGTGAACGTATGGAGGGCGTACCGTACTTGGCTGCCGAGGTGCGAGATTGTCGAGGTGCTTGGTACTCGCTACAGGTTGTCCCCAGCATCGCGATGAGCAAGGCCGGCTGGAGTCGGTCGTCGTGGCGACGCACAACATATCGATGGTCAAGCATGCCGAGGAGCTGTCATACCAAGATAAACTGACGGGGCTTCGCAACCGTAACTATCTTGAATCGCGCGGAGATAGCCTGGTAAACGAGGGCTTGCCAGTGAGCGTGATTATGGTGGACTGCAATTATCTCAAGCGGACCAACGACATCTATGGTCACGAGATGGGGGATGAACTGCTGCGACGGACGGCGTTCGTGCTGCGGCGGGTGGCTGGTGCGGATTACCTGCCGATGCGCGTTGGCGGCGACGAGTTTTTGCTGGTTTGCCCCCATACTGACAACGAGTCTGCGCTCGGGCTGGAACAGGATCTTCGTCTCGGTTTTGCCGCGGTAAGTGATGAGCCCCTGACGGTCAGCGCGTCGATTGGCGTGGCGACCGTCGAGACGGCTGGAAATACGCTGGCCGATGTATATCGTGTCGCCGACCACGATATGTATCGGGAGAAGCGCGTGGTTCACGCACAGGGTACGGACTGCTAATCTTGCCCCACTAGTCCAAGCATCGTAGGATGTTGAATCGGTGCTTGCGATAATAAGTCGGCCCAGGCGGGGATAATAGACGTCTGAAATTTCTTTCTGAGAGGGGATCTCAATGATTAGCTTTGACTACAAGCCTCAGGGCGTGTGCTCTCGCAATATTCATCTCAATCTTTCCGATGACGGCAGCAAGGTACTGGGCGTCGAGTTTACCGGCGGCTGCGATGGCAACCTTAAGGCCATCTCCAAACTGGTCGAGGGCGCTCCTGCCGACCGTGTGATCGAGGTTCTTGCCGGCAATACCTGCGGCATGAAGAAGACCTCTTGTGCCGATCAGCTTACGCGCGCTATCGAGGCCGCCCGCGCCGAGATCGCCTAATGGGTATCGCCGACCACATCAAGAACGGAATATCGCGCCGCGGCTTTGTGCTCGGTGGAGCTGCCGCGGGCGCTACCACGGTGCTTGCCGGATGTTCGAAAAAAACAGGCACCAGTGATGATGCCGCTGGCGAGCCGCAGGTTATCAAGGACGATTCCAAGATCATCTCGATTACGGATGAGTACGAGGCAGTCGACATCGATCTTGAGCCGGTGGCATCGTGGACGCTGCCGCTGGGCACATTGCTGTACTACTGCGAGGGTGACTATGCTGCGGCAATGATGGCGCCCGCATCGGCACTGCACGCCAACACACTCGGTGTGCTCAACCTGGGTGATGGCTCACTTACCACATTAATTGAGGATCCTATCGAGGGCACGGGATATGCTTTTTACGATGTCCGTGCCGGCGATGGCGTGTTCGCGTGGGTTGAGATGAACTTTGCCAATTCATCGTGGAAGCTCTACGCTCAAAATCTGTCGGGCGCTTCGCTCTCTGGCGACGTGGTTGAGCTCGATCGAGGTGGCAAGGACTACGATCCGCCACTGTTTACGGCGTTCGGGTCATCAGTCATCTGGTATAAAATGCCTTCGGCAGGCGGCAATAAAACGAGTAACGATTCGTTTTGCTATCGTCGCTCGCTTGATGAATCCAAGGCCGAGGTAATTTGGAAATCGACGGGCCGCTTTGCGTCGGCCCCACGCGCGAGCGACGGCATTTTGACCATCTCGCCGCGTGTCCGCAACGACGAGGGCGTCTACTACGGCATAACGGCAATCGATCTGACCGATGGCAACAACACCAAACGTGCCCAGCTAGTCCTTCCCTCGTCAGTCTCGCCTTTCGAGGCCGTATATATGGGCGATACCTTCGTGTTTTCTATCGAGGCGACCTATAGTGGCGTGGGCAGCCTGGGCAACATGGGCACGTATATCGGTAATGAGGGAGGGCCGTACCTCTTCCTGTCACGCGAACCTCTCGCATGTGTGGCTGGCAAGAAGAATAAATACCTTGTTAAGGTACAGGCATCGCATTTCCTGATCGACACCTCTGCCAAGACCTATGGTTCGCTGCTGTCGCCCGACCGCGCTTTGGAGTATGGCGATTATCCAGCTACGGCGGGAAAGTCGGACTCATTCCTTACGTACGCCACGGTGCGCAACAGCCAGGGTATACCAGAGACGGTCACTGCACGCCTATTCTCTCTTTAAGCTTAGAGGGGTTAAAAAGGCGCCAACAGGGGAATAAACGCGTTGTAATTGTGAGTACCGCCCGCCGAGCTGCCGCGTCATAGCGGCATCCGGCGGGCTCAGGTGCGTTAAAATGGGCTTGTTCTTAGCTAATTGAGACAGGGGGGCCGTGTTATGGCTTCAGATGCAAAAAAGATTCTGCTGGTCGAGGATGAGAAGGCAATCCGTGACGCCGTCGCTGCCTATCTCGAGCGCGAAGGCTACTGGGTTGTGGGCGTCGGCGACGGCCAGTCCGCGATCGAGGAGTTCGAGAAGCATCAGTTCGACCTGGTCGTGCTCGACCTTATGCTCCCCAAGATCCCCGGCGAGCGCGTTTGCCGCACCATTCGCGATACCTCGGATGTCCCTATCATCATGCTGACGGCTAAGGGCGAAATCGAGGACCGTATTATCGGTCTTGAGCTCGGCGCCGACGACTATCTGATTAAGCCGTTCTCGCCGCGCGAGCTCGTCGCCCGCGTTCGTGCTCTGTTCCGCCGTGCCCATCAGGCCGACGAGCCCGCCGTCGAGGTACTCGACTTCGGCGATCTGGTCATCGATATCTCGGGCCACAAGATCTTGGTCGAGGGCAAGGAAGTCGATCTGACGGCTTCCGAGTTCAAGCTGCTCACCACGCTTGCCCGCCATCCTGGCCGTGTGTATAACCGCATGGAGCTGGTCGAGAAAGTGCTCGGGTATGACTTTGAGGGTTACGAGCGCACCATCGACAGCCACGTGAAGAACCTTCGCGCCAAGCTGGGCGATGATCCCAAGAAGCCTAAGTGGCTCTACACCGTCCATGGTGTCGGCTATCGTTTCGAGGCTCCGGCCAAGACCGATAAGTCGGACGAGAAATAGGGAAATCACATATGACACCTGCGCGCTTTGAAATCGGACAAAAGCACAAGCAGGAGAGCGAGGCGGGTTCCAAGGCTAGTTGGAACACGCCTCGTTCCGATTCACGGCCAACGATGAGCTATCCCTCGCGCATGGCACTTGCTTTTGCTCTGACATCGCTCATGACGGTATTGGTGCTGGTGGGTGTTGTCTCCGTTGTGTGGGGCACGGTCTTTTCGGATTACACACGCTCCAATATCGTCGAAATCGCAAATTCCGCTGCCGAGAAGTTGGCAACCTCATATGAGGAAAACGGCTCTTGGACCGCGGGAGAACTGCGCACGGTCGCAACGTCGAGTTTGGTTTCCGACGATCTGGGTATGCAGGTCGTCAATAAAAAGGGCGTGATCGTTTATGACGATTCCTGGCCCTCGGCAAGCGCCACCGCCGATGTGCGCGAAAACCAGGCTACGACCGACGACACGAGCGGCAAGAGGGCATCGCATAGCCCGGTCTCGTCTGCTCCAACCGACTCCGATAGCGTTGCTAACGTCGAGATTGTAACGTCTTCCGGCGAGCATGTCGGACAGGTAAAGCTGTGGGCCATCGGCTCCGACGCTCTGCTCACCAAGGCGGACTCTGCGTTTAGGGAGAAGACCTTTAACGCCATGGCCCTCGCCGCGGTTGTTGCAATCTGCATTTCGGTCGTTATCGGATCGCTCGTGTCGCGCATGCTCACCAAGCCGATTCATCGCATCACCAGTACCGCAAAGCAAATCCGTGACGGCGACCTGTCGGCTCGCACGGGACTGCGCGGTGATGACGAGATCGATCAGCTGGGTGAGACCTTCGATGAGATGGCCACTTCGCTCGAGAAGGATATGAAACACGAGAAGCGCCTGACCTCAGACGTTGCACACGAGCTTCGCACGCCGCTTATGGCCATGCTCGCAACGGTCGAGGCCATGCAGGATGGCGTGTATCCCACCGACGATGAGCATTTGGAGACCGTTGCTTCCGAGACGCGTCGCCTGGCTCGTCTGGTGCAGCAGATGCTCGACCTGTCGCGCATGGAAAACAGCACGGCTCCGCTCAACCTTGAGCCGGTGGACATGGTTCCTTTCGTGCGTTCCATCGTCAATGCCCAGGAGCGCCTGTTTGTCGACCGCGATCTGCGCTTGCGCTTTGCCGACGAGACCCAAGGTCACGACGATGTCGTCGAAGCCGATCCCGACATGATCACACAATGCGTCATCAATCTCATGAGCAACGCCATGCGCTACACCCCCGAGGGCGGTTGGGTCGTGGTGTCGGTGCTCAGTGACCGCAAACACGTCAGCATCGCCGTTTCTGATACCGGCATCGGTATTGCCAAGGATGACTTGTCGCGCATCTTCGGCCGTTTTTGGCGCGCCGATGCCAGCCGCGCCCGCGAGGCGGGCGGTCTGGGCGTTGGCCTCGCCGTGACCAAGCAGATCGTCGAGCGTCACCATGGCTACATATCCGTGGAGTCGGAGCTTGGAAAGGGTACGACTTTTACGATTCATCTGCCTCGCGAGCACACGGCGGACGCGGCATCTACTACAATGGAGCACTAGCTTTTCGCTATTCGGTGAAGGAGGGGTTTCGTCCCTGCCGCTCCGAGTTTGCGAAAACATGCGGGAAAGAACCCGCATTACTGTCGTATTTTGGTAAGGAGTGACTCACGTGACAACGATGGAGCGTCGTCCGGATTCCCGTGGCAAGGTTCGTGATATCTATGATGCCGGTGAAAACCTGCTGATGGTCGCCACCGACCGCATTTCTGCGTTCGACTTCATTCTTCCCGACGAGATTCCGTTTAAGGGAGAGGTGCTCAACCGCATCTCGGCATTCTGGTTCGATAAGTTTGCCGACATCGTCCCCAACCACCTCGTTTCCATCGACCCGGCGGATTTCCCCGAGGAGTTTGCTGAGTATCGTGACTACCTCGCTGGCCGCGCCATGCTGGTCAAGAAGGCCCAGACGATTCCTATCGAGTGCATCGTCCGCGGCTATCTGACCGGTTCGGGCAAGAAGACCTACGATGAGAACGGCACCGTCTGCGGCATCCAGCTGCCCGAGGGCCTGACCGAGGCTTCCAAGCTTCCCGAACCGCTGTTCACGCCGTCCACGAAGGCCGAGATCGGTGACCACGACGAGAACATCTCGTTCGAGCGTTGCTGCGAGATCGTGGGCGAGGATATTGCCACGCAGATTCGCGACCTTTCCCTCAAGATCTACAAGGCTGCCGCCGAGTATGCAGCGACCCGTGGCATCATCATTGCCGACACCAAGTTCGAGTTTGGTGTTATTGATGGCAAGGTCACGCTGATCGACGAGTGCCTCACGCCTGACTCCAGCCGTTTCTGGCCTGCCGCCAGCTACGAGGAGGGCAAGATTCAGCCCAGCTACGACAAGCAATTCGTCCGCAATTGGCTCAAAGCCAACTGGGATATGACGGGGGAGACCCCGCACCTGCCCGCCGAGGTCATCGATGGCACGTCCGAGCGCTATCGCGAGGCCTTCCAGATCATTACGGGCTCCCAGTTCACAAGCATGAAGGAGAACGCATAAGTGAGTACCCGCAGCGCCACGAACAAGCGCACGCAATCCCACGAGGTTACCGGGGTTGCGCGCAAGTCCGCCGCATCCGCCAAGCCCGCCCGTCAGGCAGCGAGCTCTGTCCGCGTCGTGCCGGCTTCGTCTAAGGCACGCCGCAAGGAGCTCGAGAAGGGCGAGAACCTCGAGGGCCTCTCTAAAGAGGAGAAGCGCGCCCGCAAGGCTAAGCAGCGCGCCAAGGAGGATCGCATCTACACGGTGTCGAATATCCTTCTCAAGCAGGATGAGGACTACACCAAGCGCCGCCGCATCTGGTGGGCCGTGCTCACTATCGGTATGGTGCTCGTCGTGGCCATTTGGGCTTCGCTGTACTTCGCTCCCGCTGGCATGGTGTCCAGCCCTGTCCAGATGGTCGGCATCGTTTTGTCTTACATCGTCATTTTGGGTGACTTTATCTACGACTTCGTTCGTATTCGTCCCCTGCGCAACATGTACCGCACGCAGGCTGAGGGCATGTCCGAGAACAAGCTCAACGCCCTTATCGAGCGCTCGGCTGCCGAGGAGGACAAGAAGGACTCCAAGAAGAAGTAGCGTTTGCATGCATACTTATCGCTAAGATATAAGGCGCGTCGTTTTTGCGGCGCGCCTTTTTACTGTTCTATAGATAGATGGAGTGGCACATGATTCGAGCTGCCCTGACGGTCGAAGAGGCTCTGGAGGGCATGAAGGCCCTAGAGCCCAAGATTAAAAACTATGCGCGCCTGGTTGTCCGCAAGGGCGTAAACGTCAAGCCCGGCCAGGAGGTTGTCGTTCAGTCTCCGGTCGAGTGCGCGCCGTTTGCGCGCGTGGTGGTCGCGGAGGCCTATGCCTCCGGTGCCGGTCACGTGACGGTTATTTGGGCCGATGACGCCGTGACGAGGCTCGCGTACGAGCATGTCGAGAAAAGCTATTTTGAGCAGACGCCCGAGTGGAAGCGCCTGCAGCTTGATTCACTGGCCCAGGATGGTGCCTGCTTTATCTTTATCGAGGGTGCGGACCCTGCCGCCCTTAAGGGCATCGATCCCGCTAAGCCTGCTGCAGCTTCTAGGGCAAGGAACACGCAGTGCAAGGTCTTCCGTCGCGGACTGGACTACAACATCAACCCGTGGTGCATCGCCGGCGCGCCGGTCGTTGCCTGGGCGCGCGAGGTGTTCCCGGGAGACGCCGATGAGGTTGCAATCTATAAGCTGTGGAATGCGATTCTGCACACCGCTCGCGCCGATGGCCAGGACCCGGAGAGCGACTGGGAACTCCATGACGCCGCATTCGAAAAGAACCTGCGTTTCCTGAACGACAATCGTTTCGACTACCTGCATTACACCTCGGCAAATGGAACCGATCTGACGATTGGCATGACGAAAGGTCACGAGTGGGCCGGCGGCAAGGGCAAGACGCCCGATGGGCACCCCTTCTTCCCCAACATTCCCACCGAGGAAGTCTTCACCTCGCCTGATCGTATGCGTGCCGACGGTATCGTGTATTCGGCTATGCCGCTCATTCACCACGGTAACAAGGTTGACGATTTTTGGATTAAGTTCGAGGCGGGCCGCGTAGTGGACTACGATGCCCGCGTGGGTAAGGCGACGCTCGCAAGCATTATTGACACCGATGAAGGTGCCGCTCATCTGGGTGAGGTCGCGCTTATCTCTAAGAACACGCCGATCCGTGAAAGTGGCGTTCTATTCTATGACACGCTCTATGATGAGAACGCCAGCTGCCATCTCGCGCTGGGTGTCGGTTTCCCCGAATGCATTGAGGGTGGGTATGACATGTCCAAGGAGGAGCTCCTGGAGCATGGCGTTAACGTCTCGAGCACGCACGTCGATTTTATGATCGGCACGGATGACATCGATATTACGGGCATTACGCCTGATGGACGTGAAGTTGTGATTTTCCAGAACGGCCAATGGAGTTGGGAATAGTCCCAGACCGTGGTACAATGCCACCCGCGGGCCGTTAGCTCAGCTGGCAGAGCAGGGGACTTTTAATCCCAAGGTCCAGGGTTCGAACCCCTGACGGCCCACCATGGAATAGAAAGCGATCAACTCCGGTTGGTCGCTTTTTTTGTTGCCGGTGCACGGGTTCGAACCCGTCGGGGCGCGGAGCTGAGTAAACGCGTGAGCGTTTGCCAGTGCAGCGCGCAAGGCGCGAAAGCGCCGCAGCGGCCGCCTGCGGAGCAGGCTGAACCCCTGACGGCCCACCCAAAGAAAGGAAAACAAAATGAAAACAGATAGATACGGAATTAGCGGCAGCACATTAAAGATAATAGCAGCCATTTCGATGGTTCTCGATCATGTAAGCAGGATCGTCCTGACCAATGGAATCATGACTCACGCATCGTACAGTCAGATATCGGACGAACAGTGGGCGATTCTAAGCGAGGCTTCGGATGTGCTTCATGTTCTTGGCAGAATTGCATTTCCCTTATTTTGCTTTTTGATAGTTGAGGGATTTTTGCATACTCATGACATAAAGAAGTACCTGCGAAATATGATTGTCTTCGCAATCATTGCGGAGCCCATATACGATTTCGTTCAAACCGGGCAACTATTTGACGCTCGGCAACAAAATGTTATGTGTGAGCTCCTGCTTTCCTTGGTCTTTTTGATTATTCTGGAAAAGACACAAAGTCTTTCAAAATGGAAAAGGTACATCGCAGAAACTGCTCTGATTGTTTTGACAGCGCTGGCAGCTGAATACACTAAACTAGATGGTGGTGTGTATGGCATTCTGCTCGTGGCTGCATTCTATTTATTCCACGACAGCAAAGCAAAGATGTTCTTTGCTGCAGTATGTGCAGTGCTCTATTCGTCATGCCATATAATTGGCGGCGGATTTGAGTTCACTACAGCTAATATTTTTAATCCTGATGTTGCTGCCGCGATAATTTCGTTGTTGCTTATCAATCTTTATAATGGCAAGCGAGGGCTGAAGCTGAAATATTTCTTCTACATTTTCTATCCGGCACATCTTGCTCTGCTTTATGGTGTCTCGCTTATTGTTTTGAACTGTCTTTAAAAACTCTCAAACAAGTCTCTGAAAGCAGAAACAAATTGACCCTAAGACTGCTTGTGAATTTCCGGAAGACCTGAGAGATGCGAGGGTAGACAATGAGGGCTGCAGAAAGATGCTTCTCAGTTCTCTGGCGGATCGCATGAATCTGTATGAGGATCACTTCCACACACTCATTGATAACAGTGATAAACACGGCAGATTCTCAAAACATGAGACTGCGAAGGTCGAAAGATGCTTCGAAAGCATGAATGGCAGCGAGAAAACGAGTTCGGAAGCACCCTCTGGATGCTCCAGCATAGAATAGAAAGCGGTCAACTTCGGTTGGCCGTCTTTTTTTGTCGCCCTTTCATGGGTTCGAACCCGTATCCATCTATATATAAGAACGCTTGGCGAACAAAACCCGCCTTTTACCGATGGGAAACAAATAGCTGATGCCTTTGGAGTAAAGTAGCGCTCCAGAGATGACCGATGCCTTAACACCTATAAACCAGCTGGTCATCGCCAATATCAGAAGCTAATGCTTCAGTTTTAACCTCAGTGATGCGACTGAGGGGCATATTCATTTGTGAACAAAATATGGAGTGCGCGATTCCCGCCCACGGGGCCCCTCCGGTCTGGCAATATATCTCCTTGCCGCGCGGCCCGGTCGGACCGGATGAGCCGCGGGGCGTGCACCTTGAGAACCGGATACTGCGAGG
>DBGEDL010000110.1:0-11768 GCA_048375035.1 Collinsella sp. | reverse complement strand
GACTACGTACGTTGCCCACGATTGGCGCATGCCGCCGCTCTTGCGCCGTCCGCACTGCCAGCCCGTCAGCCGCGATTGACGATTTGCATGGCGCGGCCATCGTCCATCAGGTGGAAGCCATGCTTCTGGTAGAACGGTGCGTTTTTGCTTTCCTCAGGCATGACTTCCAGCAAGAAGTAGTCGCGATACTTAGCCTTGACCAGTTCAACGAGATGGCTGCCGATATGCTGCCCGTGATATGCCGGATCTACCAGCACCCAATGCATATAGGCCACCATTTCGGTATCGTCGAGCACGCGAACCAAGCCGACCAAATGGCCGCCATCCCATGCGCTGATCACCGTATCCGAATGCTGCAATGCCTTGAACAACCGTTCCGGCCACTGCGCCGATTCCCAACCTACCGACTTGAACAGCGCCTCAACCTGCTCAACAGTAAACCGCTTCTCTTCCGTGTTTTCGATAGCCATGGACCCTCACGACAACCGTGAAGCCCCACATGTCTTTGCATAGTTTCACACGACGGGATGATGGATAGTGGAACCTATACGTTTACACATGCCTAATGCCCATGGCTCATCACCGATGAATAGAGGCTGAGATACCGTCATGTTTCCGAAGCCAAGTGCCCGAGATCGGATTCGAACCGACGACACCCGCTTTAGGAGAGCGGTGCTCTATCCCCTGAGCTACGGAGGCATGTTGTACTAGTGTAGCAGATTTACTGCATCGCAATACGTCGCATGACTAGACTTCGAAGTTGCGGTGGAATAGTTCCTGTCTGAAGCATCTAAAGCCGTATTTAGGAACTATTTCACCGCAACTTGTGAAGAGCTAGTTGCCTTTGTGGAAGAGGTTTTTGATAACGGAGGGGATGCTCTTGGCGCCCTTGGCCGTCACATCGATAAAATCAGGCGAACGCACGAGCTTATCCTCGTCAACGTACTTGCGGACCGCACGAAGCGTCTCTTTGTCGTCGCGCGTCGAAAACGTAAAGTGACCATTGTCCTTGGTGAAGATAGCAAAACGCGTAATCTTCTTGGTGCCGCGCAAAACCTCAGCGGCAATATAGTCGACCTCATCCCACGGGATTTGAATATAATCCTCGGGATTGCGCTCGTTATAGTACTCAAACGCCTTATTGCCCACCATTACATTACCGTGACTGGTAAGCCCCATCAGGCAGGTTGCCGGCGTTGCCAGATCGACCGTGCTGTTCTGAGATTGCGCCATGCGCGCCTCGCCCTCCAAATAAAACAATCGGACCGCATCCAGTGTACCCACCGGGTGCGGTCCGTTTCAATGGCTCAAAAGCCCTTGCCTAGCAATTCTCGGTCTTAAGCCGAAACGTGCTTACATGAAGCCGCAGACGCGACCGATGATGCCGATGGCGAAGAGAGCCAGGATGATGACGATCGGGCTGACCTTCTTCTTGAGGAGCTTGCAGACCAGCAGGGTCAGGCACACGGCGGCAAGGCCGGGGATGAGCTGATCGAGGTTGGCCTGAAGCGTGGTGACCTTCACCTGATCAAGGGCGTTAGCACCGATGGAGTTATACATCGTCAGTGCTTCCTTGACACCCTCAGAACCGGAGGGCAGGTTAGCCCAGTCGATAAAGGCGCCAGCAGACTGCGTGACCTTGGAGACGACCGGGGTGAAGGAGATGGACACCCAGCGCTCGACCAGGGCGCCGATGATGAACATACCCAAGATGGAAGCACCCTCGGTGACCTTGCCCATCAGACCGCCGGAGAGGTCCTTGGCGATGGAGGAGCCGACCTTGTAGCCAAACTCCTGCGTGTACCACAGGAAGGCGTAACGGATGATGTTCCACGCGAAGAAGAACAGCAGCGGACCGGCGATGCTGCCGGACAGGGCCAGGGAAGCGCCCAGAGCGCCCAGAATCGGGCGAAGGGTGAACCAGAAGGCGGGGTCGCCGACGCCGGCGAGCGGGCCCATCATACCGACCTTGACGCCCTGAATGGCGACGTCGTCAATCGGGGCACCGTTGGCGCGCTCCTCCTCGAGAGCGAGGGTAACGCCAATGACGGGGGCGGAAACATAGGGGTGGGTGTTATAGAACTCCAGGTGGCGCTTAAGAGCGGCAATCTGGTCATCCTTGCTGGTGTAGAGCTTCTTGATCGCAGGGATCATTGCGAAGCACCAGCCGCCGTTCTGCATACGCTCGTAGTTCCACGAGCCCTGAAGGAACTGATGACGGAAGCAAACCTTCTTGCGGTCAGCCTTGGTGAGCTGAATCTTGTTCTCTGCCATATGTATCACTCCCCTCCTACTCGTAATCGTTCAGAATGTCGCCGAGCGGGTCGCCGGAGTCACCGCCCATGCCGCCACCCTGCTTAGCCAGATCCTTAAGGCCAAGGTAGATGAGGGCAAGGGAGATGCCGATGAGGCCAAGGGCGATCAGCGTGAGCTGAGGGATGGCAGCAAGGACAAAGCCGAGGATGAAGAACGGCCAGGTCTCCTTGGTGGCCATCATGTTGATGACCATGGCGTAACCGACGGAAGCGACCATGCCGCCGCCGACAGCCATGCCGCCGGACAGCCAGTCGGGCATAGCGTTAAGCGCGTTGGTAACAGCCTCGGCCGGGATGATGCACAGAAGCACTGCCGGGATGGCGATACGAAGACCCTGCATGAGGATAGCAGCGTACTGCCAGCGCTCGATGCCGGCGAAGTCGCCCTTCTCGGCGCAACCGTCCATGGCGTGAGCGATAGCGGTAGCCAGGGTACGGCAGATCATGGTCAGGAACAGACCAGCGACCGACAGAGGCACGGCGACGGCGATAGCGGCGGTAACGGCCTTGGCCGAATCGGTGGCGCCACCGTTGAGGGCGAGCACCATGATGATCGAAGAAGCGACCGAGGCCAGGGCGGCGTCAGGCGCGACGGCGGCGCCGACGTTAGCCCAGCCAAGGGCCATCATCTGGAGCGAACCGCCCAGGAGGATGCCCTCCTGAAGGTGACCGGTTACGAGACCGATAAGCGTGCATGCCACGAGCGGCTGATGGAACTGGAACTCATCCAGAATGCCTTCCATACCGGCAAGCAACGCGACAATCGCAACAAGCAGAATAGTGATTGCAGACATGTATCGGACCCTCCTTTACTATGCTTGAGCGGCCAGTTCGGCCTTAGCTTTCTTCAACATGGCGTCGAGATCCTCGGAGGAATCCGAAGGAACCTTGCGGACCTCGAACTTGACGCCCTTAGCCTTGAGGGCCTCGAGAGTCTTAACGTCGTCATCGCCCATAGCGACGGCGTTGGTGACGACGACCTTGCCCTTGGAGTGAGCCATGGAACCGATGTTGACTTCCTTGATGTCGACGCCGGCCTCGATGGCCTTGAGCAGATCCTGCGGGTTCTCGAAGAGCAGCATGGCCTTGGTGTCACCAAAGCGCGTGTCCTTGACGACCTCGGCCATCTTCTTGATGGGCACGACGTTGGCATGGACTCCCGGAGGGGCAGCCTGCTCGATCATGGTCTTGCGGAGCTCGTCGTGAGCAACGCCGTCGGAAACCACGATGATGCGGTTGGGGTTGATCTGCTTGGTCCACGTGGTGGCCACCTGACCATGAAGCAGACGGGTGTCGATACGGACGTGGGCGATCTTGATGTGCCCGTCGCCGATGACCGTTCCCGGAGGGATGGCGCCTGCAGGAGCAGCGGCGGCCGCAGCCGGCTTCTTCTCCTCGGGCTCCAGAGACTCGGGCTTGACGCGCACGCCAGCCTTAGCCTCAGTCACGAGATGTTTTGCGATCGCATGTGCAGTGTTCTTTGCGTCAAAGCGCTGCGAATATGCCTCGATGAGCATAGGCAGGTTGACACCGGTGACGATAGCCCAGGAATCGTGGCCCTCGATGAGCCCGCTGATCTGGTTGAACGGCGTACCGCCCCACAGATCAACGAGGAAGAGCACCTGCTCCTGGTCCTCGAAGGAAGCGACTGCTTCCTCGACCTTGGCACGGAAGTCGTCGGGGCCCATGCTCGGCTCGAGCGAGACCACGGCTACAGACGGCTGATCGCCAAAGACCATCGAGCCCGTCTGCTTGATTCCAGCCGCCAAGTCACCATGGCTAGCAAGAACAATACTTACCATCACATAACCTCCTTTTTGTCTACGTATTTCCTACACGACATGAAAGGAGTATACCTGTTTGGATTGTGGAATTATAGCTGAATCCGCAAAAGGTTGGATTATTTGTTTAAACGTCTAAGTTTGTTACAAGTTGATTACGTTACTGCTTTTTGACTCATTACACGACAAGGCGTCGCTCATCAAGCCATGCCTTTTACAGATACAAGCAGGCTGTTCATTAATATCGATTTTAGGCAAGCGCGAATGCGCTTGTACTGCCGCCATTTTGTTTAAACAGACATGGCTTGACTTTTTTCGTGACTTATGGTCTACGAAACCACTCAAAATAGTTGCGGTGGAATAGTTCTTGTTTAAGAGCCAGAAGGCTGGATTTAGGAACTATTTCACCGCAACTTATAGGGGATCCTAGACGATGTGGAGGGGGTTGGCGGCGTCGACGGCGTCGGGGGTGTCGGCGGGAGCAGTCAGGCCGCCCGGGGTGGCGTCCGCCGGGTCCTCGTCGGGAGTCTCGATCTGCTTGATCATGACCTCTTGGCCCTGCAGCAGATAGGTCTCGCCGCTGCCGCAATGGGGACAGGTCTTGCCGTGCTCGACCGTCGCGTAGTCGCAGCCGCACGCCTCGCAATGTGTCACGGCCTCGACGGGCTCCACGATAAGCTCCGCGCCCTGCGCGATAGGCTTTTTATCTGCTGCCCAGCGCCAAGCGTCGAGCAGCAAGTCGGGAACGACGCCCGAGACCTCGCCCAGTAGCAACGTCACGCTCGAAACGCGACGCACGCCATGAGCGCGCGCCACATTCTCGACATCGCGAATGATGTGGTAAACGATTCCCAATTCATGCAAGGTAGAAACCTTTCAACAACGGGTTGATGCGATGTCAGCCAAACGTCAGCGAGCGGCGATCCAGGTGCCCCAGGTTGCCCCGAAACAAGGCGTCCGCTGGGCTTTTGCCCGCGGCGCCGAAGTTGAGGGGCAAGATGGGGTGCTTGGGCGCCGCGCAGCGTCGGCAGTGCCGCCGTTCGTTAGAACGGCGGAACCTCATTACTTGCGACCGAACTTAATCTTGATGGCGCGCTTCAAAGCGTACTTGCCGAGGCTCGGGAGCTTTTGCTCGTATTTGACCATCGTTGAGCACTCGGGGCGGTCGCGATCCAGATGGATGGCGTCAAACGCGCACTTGGTGGTGCACAGGCCGCAGCCGATGCACTTGTTGGGGTCGACGATCGAGGCGCCGCAGCCCAGGCAGCGGGCGGTCTCGGCGCGCACCTGCTCCTCGGTAAAGGTCTCAACATACTCGCTAAACGGCGCAGCCTTCTCGCGTTCGCGGTCCACATGCGCAACCTCGCGGCTCGCGTTGTCGTAGCTCTCGATCACGACATCGTCGCGGTCGAGCGCGGTGTAGCGGCGCTGATTGCGGCCGATGGTGAGCGTGGAGCCCGGCTGCACAAAGCGATGGATGGACACCGCGGCCTCGTGGCCGGCGGCGATAGCGTCGATGGCAAAGCTGGGGCCGGTGTAGACGTCGCCGCCCACAAAGATGTCTGGCTCGGCGGTCTGGTAGGTCTGGGGATCGGCAAGGGCACCCTGGCCGCGGCCGAGCTCCACCTTGGAGCCAGCCAGCAGGTCGCCCCACACAATGGACTGGCCGATGGACATGACCACGCGGTCGGCATCGACGCGGCGCAGGTCGTTCTCGTCGTACTCGGGCGCAAAACGGCCCTCGTCGTCAAAAACACGCGTGCAGCGCTTGAAGGTGATGCCGCACACACGACCGGCCTCGTCCAGGTGAACTTCCTTGGGGCCCCAACCGCAGCTGATGTGCGCGCCGTCCTCAACGGCCTCGCGACGCTCCTCCTCGTTGGCGGGCATCTGGGCCTCGCTCTCCAGGCAGAACATCTCAACGTGCTCGGAACCCAGACGGCAGGCGTTGCGGGCAACGTCGATGGCCACGTTGCCGCCGCCCACCACAATGGTGCGGCCGGACAGGGTATCGATCTTGCCGCTGTTAACCTCGCGAAGGAAGTCGACGGCCACGGTCACGTCCTCGGCATCCTCGCCCGGAATACCGGCAAGGCGGCCGCCCTGGCAGCCGATGGCCACGTAAAAGGCCTTAAAGCCCTGCGCGCGCAGCTCGTCGAGCGTCACATCGCGACCGACCTCAACGCCATAGCGGAACTCGGCACCCATCAGGCGAATGACCTCGACCTCGGCCTCGATAACATCCTTCTGCAGCTTAAAGCTGGGAATGCCGTAGGTGAGCATGCCGCCCGGGCGCTCGTTCTTCTCGAACACGACGGGCTTGTAGCCCTTCTCGGCCAGGTAGAAAGCGCAGGACAGGCCGGCCGGACCGGCACCGATGATGGCGATCTTCTGATCGAAACCGCCAGCGCGCGTCGGCGTCACCACGGGCGGGACATAGCGGGTCGCGGCATCCAGATCGCGCTGAGCGATGAACTTCTTGACCTCGTCGATAGCCACGGCGGCGTCCACACGGCCGCGAGTGCAGGCATCCTCACAGCGGCGGTTGCACACACGGCCGCAGATAGCGGGCAGCGGGTTCTCGCGCTTGATGAGCGCCAGCGCCTCGTCATAGCGACCCTGAGCCGCGAGCTTCAAATAGCCCTGAACGGCGACATGCGCGGGGCAAGCCGTCTTGCAGGGCGCGGTGCCGGACTCATGCGTCTCGATGCGGTTGTCGTTGCGGTAGTTGGGCGACCACTTGGTGTGGTCCCACTTGGTGGCATCTGGCAGCTCCTGGCGCGGATACTCGGGCACGCGGCCGCCGGCCTTTTTGCTGCAGAGCTTCTGGCCCAGTTTGGCGGCGCCGGCCGGACACACCTCAACGCAGCGACCGCAGGCCACGCACTTGTCCTTCTCGACCTTGGCGACATAGGCCGAGCGCGACAGGTTGGGCGTGTTGAACAGCTGCGAAGTGCGCAGGGCATAGCACACGTTGACGTTGCAGTTGCAGATGGCGAAGATCTTGTTCTCGCCGTCGATGTTGGTGATCTGGTGCACAAAGCCGTTGTCCTCGGCCTGGCGCAGGATGTCGTAAACCTCGTCGCGCGTTACATAATGGCCGCGGTCGGTCTCGACCACGTAGTCGGCCATATCGCCCACGGCGATGCACCAATCGGCCGGGTCGTCGGCGCAGCCCTCACCCATCACGCGACGGCTCGCGCGGCAGCTGCAGGTGCTAGCGGCATATTTGCCATCGTATTTGTCGAGCCAATGCTCAATATGCTCGATCGGCACCGAGGTGCTCGCGGCGTCGATAGCCTTCTCGACCGGAATGACATGCATGCCGATGCCGGCGCCTCCGGGCGGCACCATCGGCGTGGCCTTGGACAGCGGTCCCTTGGACGCCTGCTCAAAGAACTTGGCATAGACCGGGTGCTCCTCGAGCTGGCTCATGCGCATGTTGAGGAACTCGGCGGAACCCGGCACCAGCATGGGCAGCACCCACTGCTTGGCGCGCTCAGGGTTTTCCCAGTTGTACTCGAGCAGACCCGTGTAGCTCATGTCGTCGAGCATCTTCTCGATATCGGCTTCGGGCATGCCGGTGAGCTTGACCATCTCGGGCAGCGTATAGGGACGGCGCATCTTCATCTTGCAGAGCACTTCGGCCTGCTCGTCGGTTGCGACCTCGGCAAACGACCAGTACTCGTAGCCCAGCAGCTCATCGCGATGCAACAGACGGTTGGTGCAGTGCTCGCACAGCTTGACGATGGCCTCACGCGGATGCTCCGGCAGCGGCGGCACGAACTCCGAACCGATGTCGGGCTCGGTGTAACTAATCCCCGGTCCGTTGAGAATCATGGTTGTCCCTTCTCTTGCCGCAGCCCGACGAGGCCGCAGCGCCCCTCTTTTTTTGCAGGCCGGGCATGCCCCCATGCCGTTCACCCGCCATTGTTGACATTGTGTCAAAAATAGTATTGACGAACCGTCAACAATATTCAAGACTGTTAGGCGAACGGTCAGGCAAAAGAGGATGAAAGGCGGCAAAACATGGGCAACAACGCAGCAGATACCTCTGTGGTCGATGCCGTTCCCGCATCCGATAGCGCGGCAAAGCGTCTGACGGGCGACGAACGCCGTCGCGAGATCCTCGATGCCGTGCGCACCGTAAGCTCCGAGCTGGGCGTATCCCACCTATCGGTATCGGCCGTGACCAAGCGAGCCGGCTGCACGCGCTCGCTGTTCTACCACTACTTTGCCGACATGGACGCCGCCGTCACCGCCGTTATGGACGAGGCAATCGACGGCTTTATCTCCGAACTCGAGCAGTGGAACGCCGACCGCACCGTCGGCGATATCGAGGGCGCGCTCGACACCGTCGCCCCGCTCTTTAAGCGCCTGGTCGCCAGCGGCCACGAGCTGCCGAGCACGCTCACCTCAAGCAGCGGCGCGCTCTACGGCGGCTTTTTGCACAACGTGGTTCAGCGCGTGGCGCAGTATATCTGCGACACCACCGTGGTGGACTTTGTCGCCCATCATGAGCTACGCATCGACCATGTCTACGAGACGTTCTACACCCTCATCATGGGGTTGTTGATGTATATCCGCACGCACCCCGATGTGCCCGACGAGACGGTCAAGGAAATCATCGCCTCGACACTCCACATCGAGGGCTATACCGCCAAGTATCCGGAGCGCAAGCCCCAGAACTGACGACATTTGGCCAAACTGCCCGCGATCAGAAGAGGGGCCGCGGGCGTGTGAAAGGAGAGCAGCATGCTGTTCGATGTTTGGGGTAGCGATACCCTTATCCACTGGGCCGGCTGGGCCATGGTCTTTATCGGCCTGATCGTGCTCAACGAGGTCGGCCGCCGCACCAAGCTCGGCGCGGCAATCATCTTTGGCGTGGCTCCGCTGGCCATGACCATCTACTGCGTCGCCATCGCCGTGGGCGTCTCACAAGGCGCCGATTGGGCGCTCACCAACCCCACCCATGTGTACCAGAACAGCTGGTTCCACTACGCCAAGGTATACGCGGCGCTGGCCGGTTGCTGGGGCTTCATTGCCATTAAGTACCAGTGGGGCAAGATCGGCAAGGCGCATTGGTTCCGCGCATGGCCGTTTGTGATCGTCGCCATCAACATCATGATCGCTGTCGTGTCCGACTTTGAGAGCGCCTATCACTTCTTTGTCCTGGGCCAGTCCACCTGGGTCACCTCCGAAGGTGCCACGCAGCTGGCCGGCTGGAACAACGTGTTCAACGGCATCGCCGGTATCATCAACATCTTCTGTATGACCGGTTGGTGGAGCGTCTACGCCTCCGAGGATCAGACCGACATGCTGTGGCCCGATATGACCTGGGTCTACATCATCGCCTACGATATCTGGAACTTCTGCTACACCTACAACTGCCTGCCCACCCACTCCTGGTTCTGCGGCTTTGCGCTGCTGCTGGCGCCCACCGTCGCCGCCTTTATCTGGAACAAGGGCGGCTGGATTCAGAACCGCGCCTTTACGCTGGCCATTTGGTGCATGTTTGCCCAGGTGTTCCCGTACTTCCAGGAGGAGTCCATCTTTGTGACCCACTCCACGCTCGACCCCGGCGCCGCTACCGCGGTCTCGATCGCCGCGCTGGTCGCCAACATCGCCGCGATCATCTACATCGCCTACCGCGCCAAGAAGCTCGGCCGCAATCCCTACAAGCAGGATGTCTTTGAGGGCACCAGCGATTGGGAGAAGGCCACCGCTCGCCGCGCCAAGGTTGATTACGCACACGCCGAGTAACGCGTTTATTCCGTCCACATTTGGATGTAGGCAAACTTAGCCGACGCCGCAATCGCGCGTCATGCGCAGCCCCGGAAAGCGATTCGCCCGCTTTCCGGGGCATTTTGTTGTTGCGCGCATTCACGCACATATGCAAAACCTCTCTCACAGATAAAATCAGATTTCCAACCGCCCGACAGCTCTATGTGACCCCAATTTTGGGTACATTGTTGTCCCGATATTGAGCTTGGGGGATATATGAAAGATGAGACGATGGGCCAAGAGGACGCGGCCCAGGATGCAGAAGCGTGTGCCGAGGCCCTGGAGAGCCTAGACCAGATCGCGCTGGCCGAGATTGCGTTTGACGATTCGAGCGTTGATGTGCAGGATGAGCCGGAAATCGAGGCGCAGCCCGATGATCGGGATGCAAAAGCCGATGGCGCCGCGCCCACCGAAGACGAGACGGAGCGCGAGGAATCCGAATGCGAGGCCGACGACCAGCCCGAATCCGACACGAGCGAGGAAACCATCTTGCTCGACAGCTTACCGGCCGAAGATTCGCTGACCCGCAAGCTTCCCGGCCTGGGCTCCGCGCCTGCCGTGGACGAGACCATCGCCATGGGCGATATTCCCCTGCCGTCCGTTCCCTCGGCACGCGAGGCCGAGGTTCGCCACCGCAAGATGTCGCCCAAGCGACGCAACCTGATGGTCGCCGGCGTTGTGGCCGTCGCGCTCGTCGCCGGCGGCGCAGGCTATGCTGCCTGGAACGGATATCAGCAAGAGCAGGCTACCGCTGTCGCCGCCAGTGCGCACACGATGATGTCGGTGCAAATTGGCGTGCATGCCGCGGGCCTCGACTGCTCAACTGGCTCCAAGATTCCCGTGCAGGTGAGTGGCCAGGACTCCGACGGCTCTTCTGTGAGCGAAACGCTCTACGTTGACGAGCACGGTCGCGGCATCAAGCTGCTGCCCGGCGATTACACGTTCTCCATCGCCGCCTCCCCCATCGCGGCGGACGGCACCATCTACACCGTCCCGACCACCAAGGCCCAAGTTACGGTCAAGAGCGATGGGCAGGATTTGAGTTCCCAGGCCACCTTTAAGCTCAAGGTGCCTTCGGCCGACACGGTGACTGACGACCAGATCGATGCCGCCGCCAAGTATGCCGAAGAAGGCGGCGCGAGCTCTGCCGCCGCGGCAAAGATACTCCAGCAGGCGGCAATTACGCGCCGCGATGCCGCCGCCAACGCCGTAAGCGCAAGCGAGGCACAGTCCGCCCGCGACGCCGATGCTCGACATAAGGCAACGGACCTGTATCAGCTCGATATTCCCGTTGAGTGGTACGGCAAAGTCGCGACTTGGCAAAACGGCAGCACGCTGTGCATCTATCTTGCCGGCGACACGAACACGCCGCTTGTGACGCTTGTCACGGTGCGCGACGGCGAGAGCTTTACGCCCGATGAGGGCGACGCAGTTTTGGGTGCGGCAAACCTCGGCAACGGCTACACCGTCTACGCCAGCGGCCCCGTTTATCCGTATGTGGTGCCCCAGACCATCAACGGACGCACGCAAGACCCCGTGTCGACCTACCCCATGGACACTGCAGTTGAGCTTGTCGAGCTAACGACCGGCAACCGCTATACCTATAGCCAGATCAAGAACGTGCTGGTCGGCAAAGACGGCAACGCAGACTCCGCGACCAAACTCGAGACCGACTACCTCGCCCAGATTCTGATGCCGAGCATCAAGGCCCAGGACTAGCCGGGCGCATCACGGTGCTCCCCAACCGTAATCAAAACCACCCCTAAAAGGGGTGGTTTGCTCTTAGGGTATAACCCTTGGATTTCCGGCACGCGTCTAAAGGCGCCGGCCCTCACGGGGTTCGGGCCGCACTGCAGATTGACCCGTGGCGGGCCGGTCAAACCGGCGC
>DBGEDL010000109.1:0-7489 GCA_048375035.1 Collinsella sp. | reverse complement strand
TGAGTATTTGCTCGCTTGAGCACTGTTGAATATCGCGAAACAGCACCGCCGATATCGCGCTTGGGCACCGGGGCCGACACTGGCCCCGGTGCTTTTTTATTGCTACCGGTCTATCCGCGGCGCTGCCGCATGTTGGCCTCGCCCATGTCGACCCAGACCGCGTTGTGCACGATCCTGTCCATGATGGCGTCGGCATGCACCCCGCCGCCGAGCCTCGGGTGCCAGTCCTTCTTCTTGAACTGGGTGCAGAATACGGTCGAGGCCGTGCCGTACCTCAGCTCCATCAGCTCCAGCAGCATCGACCTGAACTCGGTGTCCGGCCTGTCGAGCAGCCACTCGTCTATCACGAGCAGGCCGAACGCCCCGTACTTGCGGACGAGCTTGCGCTCGCCGCCGGGCCGGTCACGGCTCTCGCGCCAGAGGTCCTCGAGGTCGGGCTGGCGGACGTAGCACGACCTCACCCTCCTGGCGCAGGCGGCCTTCGCGAGCGCGCAGGCCAGGTAGGTCTTGCCCGTGCCGGTGAGGCCCTGGAGAACCACGTTCTCGCCGCGCCCGACGAACCCGCAGGTCGCGAGCTCGGCCACCGCCACCCTGTCGAGGCCGCGGCCCTCGAAGAAGTCGACCGAGCGGACGTCGGCCTCGGGGTACCTGAGGCCGGCCCTCCTCGTCAGGTTGCGGACCTTCTGCGTGATGAAGTCGGAGTGCGCCTCGTCCACCGCCATCTGGACGCGCTCGGCGAACGCCATCCCGGCGCACACGGCCTCGTCCTGGGCGGAGAGGGCGGCGAGCAGCTCGGCCGCCCCCATCTCCCTGAGCTTGCGGGCGGTCTCCGCGTTGACGTCCATGCTCACTCCTCCCCGTAGAAGCCGGCGCCGCGCACGTAGCCGCAGTCCCCGGACGCCTCGCCGGCTGGCGCCCTGTCCTGCCCCGACCTCAGCACGGGCTCGACGTCGCGGTAGCGCGGCGACCTCTTCCCGGTCGCGAGCGCCATCCCGCACGCCCGCTCGAGCCTCGCCGGGGTGTAGCGCCTGGACAGCCTGAGCACGGCGAGCGCGGCGTTGAAGCCCTGCTCGTCGAACTCGTAGCAGGCGAACACCCTGTCCACCAGCTCGGAGCAGGAGGGCCCGACCCTCGAGGCCCAGGCGCGGATGCGCGGCGCGTCCCAGTCCGACCACGCCCTGCCCTCGGGCATGTCCGAGCCGCGCGTGGAGTAGCGGTTCCTCGCGTAGGACGGGAACCTGGGGTGCGTGGCCACGCGCTCGCCGCCGGAGAAGACCTCCACCTTGCCCTCGGTGACGCGCAGGTCGACCGTCGAGCCGACGAGCAGGTGGCTCACCGAGTAGTAGTTGCGGGCGTACGCGACGTGGCAGTTGGCCTGGACCTTGCGGCCGTAGACCCACTCGCACACCTCGAAGGGCTCGGCCGGTAGGGGCCTCAGCAGCGGGCGCTCGACCTCCTCGAACACCTCGCGCCTCGAGCCCTCGCGCTTGGCGAACGGCGCGTCGTTGTGCTCCGCGACCCTCCGGGCGACGGCGGCGCGGAGGGCCGCCATGTCGGTGAACACCTCGTCGCGAAGCGCCGCTATCACGTAGGCCGCGGCGGCCCAGACCTCGTTCTCGGCGCTCGGCTTGTCGCGGGGCCTCCTGACCCTCGCCGGGATCACGGCGGAGCCGTAGTGCGCGGCGAGCTCCTCGTAGGCCGCGTTCAGGACCGGCTCCCCGGCCCTGGGGTGGGCGGTGACGCCGGTCCTCAGGTTGTCGGGGACGATGCAGGGCGTCGCGCCTCCCAGGAAGGAGAAGGCGTGCACGTGGCACAGCAGCCATGTATCCTGCTTCATGTCGAGCGTCGGCTCGACGTAGCTGTACCGGCTGAACGGGAGGCAGGCCACGAACAGGTACACCTTCCTGACCTCGCCGGTCGCGGGGTCCACGAGCCGCATCGTGGGCCCCGACCAGTCGACCTCCATGTTCCTGCCCGCCTTGTGCCCGACGCGGCTCACCACGTTGCGCGACACCGTGTACTGGCGGTAGCGCTTGCAGAACCTGTCGTAGGACATCGACGGCGCGCCGGCCTCCGCGCACCCGTCGGCATACTCCGCGTGCAGGAGCTTGAGCGTGACGCCGGTCCTCGCGAGCTCGCGGTGGACGCGTGCCCAGTCGGGGTCGGCGCGCACCGGCCCGGCGTCGCCCCTGCCGGGGAACAGCAGCGCGTAGGCGGCCTCCTCGGACATCCCCTCGACGTCCTCCCAGGAGACGCCCCGCTCCCTCGCGGCTTCCAGCACGTCCTGGACGCTGTGCTTCGAGACGTGGGCGGTGCGGGCGATCGCGTTCTGCGAAAGCCCGTTCACCGACCTCAGCCTCAGGACCTCCCTGGCCCTGATCCTTCTCGCCATGTGGAACCTCCTCGTTCTCTGGACTGCATGGCAGCCCGAGCGTAACGGGGATGCGCGGGAAGGCATTTAATGGCGGTGCCGAACGGCAATATTCGGTCGGGTGGGCGGCGGTGCTGATTCGCAATATAGGTGGTGTCGAAAGGGCCCAGGACTCAGTCTCTCCCCTAGTCCGCTAAAATAGACCCATCGTATACACCTTGTCAGCTACGTCCGCGAGCTTGTCGCTCCAGCAGTTGGCGACGATAACGTCGCAGCGGGCTTTGAAGTCCTACAGGTCGTGGGCCACCTCAGAGCCGAAGAACTCTGGCGCGTCCAGCGCCAGCTCGTAGACTACCACAGGCACGCCCTTGGCCTTCACGCGCTTCATGACTCCCTGGATGGAGCTCGCGCGGAAGTTATCGAAGCCGGTCGTTGTCAGGCAGCATGCGCCCCTGACCGGTCCTTTGCCGTCGTAGACGCGACGACGAACTATTTACACGTTCTGTTTAATCCACTTGAACAGTGACGTTTCCTTTAATTCAAACATGGCACATTGGCCTGTTTTGATCCGGCTCCAAAGCCAATCAAGCTCTTCTGCCGCTTTTCGGCCTAGCTCAACTTCATTGTCATCAAGAAGCTTATCGGTCTCAACGCAAACAAAATCTGACGCAATAGAAAACGAAGTAATGAATGAACTAACGGGAGAATGCTCATGCGATGTATCAAGACTAGCGAGACGACAGATCTCCGCGAGTGGAACGTTGACTCCGCCAAGCTGTTCGGCGTAAGCACTCATTCCTGAAAGATACAGACCGTTTGATGGTCTTGCTGAATTACTAAATGCATCAAGCATGCCGGTTATATGAATGGCAATTACTTTCTCTGAGAATAGCGCAGTGAATAGAACAGCCGTCGCCTCATATAACGTTAACTTATCTATCTCATCAAGAATGTCTTCGATGTTAGACAAATCAATATAGTGCAGGTTTGAGACATTATATGTTGCCTCCTTCAACTGAGGAAATGTTGACTTAATCGCATTCACCCAATTGCGGTAATAATCCGTCTCAATGTAATGCTTAAAAAACTCGTTTCCCAAACAATTATCAATAAAGCTCTGACCGAATTCGAGTGTCATGCAATCAGGGAATCTGAATTCGCATTCGGGGTCGCTCAGTAATATGGGGAAAGGATTGACGGCAAGTCGAAAATTACACAGACCTTTACAGTAGTCGTGAAATAATCGGTGAAATCCTCACGAATATGCTTCGCGCTTTCGGGAACATCCTCGTAAGGCTTGGTATAAAAGGATTCGTGGCCTTGTTTGTGAATATACTTGTTCGCCATCTTATTGAGCTTGCTGATCAGCTCATCAATTTCGGGCATTTGTTCAAGAAGGTCTCGATATTCAATATCTTTTGAACGCAGCATTTTGAACAGTTCGCTAAATGAGGGGAACCTGTCGAGCGAGACCCATTTCTTATATTTAGCCTTGCGCTCAGATTCTTCTAGATTCGAAAACAACGTTCCGATAAGGATGACCTCTCCAGCTTGTCTGACTGAATAAAAAGCAGCGTCGAAGTAACCTTGATGAATTAGATTTAGTGAGTTAGCCAAGAGCTGACAGGATTCAAGTAAAAACTGGTTGAAAGATGGCGTGGAGACTAAACCACTAACGGAATCCGCCAATTGTTCTACGTAGCCATAAAGATGACTGTAAGCGAGATCATCCTCCCTTGCCACGTACCGCAGTGGATGATGTCTCCAGCTGAACATCCGACTATTTATGTATTCGTCCTTAAAGTTCACCTGAGTCAGCTTCCGAGTCTTATTCCAGCACTGGGTTCTATTCTAATTGGTAACGTTCTTAAACTCGCAGCATTGAAAGCTTGCGGGCCTTGCGTTACTTTATAGCTTAAGAGTTTATGCTCATTGGACTAACGGCATTGAGGTTTGGCACGGCATCGACCGTTTTAAGTACCCAATTTAGGTCAGCGCCATGTAGGGCCTGCTAGTTGTATTTGCCGCTGAATTGCACCCCGCTTGTTTTGCTGACATAGAGTCTTGTATGAAGCGGCAAGAGCGCTTTCTCTTTCAAAGAGATCTTGCCGTTGATCGGGCTCATGTAACTTTTCAGAAGCCTGTTCAAGCGTCCATTGATATTCCCTTGCATTCTGGAGCATCTTATTAAATAGAATCTGATACTGATACATTGAAAACAAAAGGGATTGATAAGCTTCTATGAAATCGGCAATTGCCTCTCCACTCTTTCCTTTGAAGCAAAACCTCGCCTCCATGGCGAGCGATCTCATTTCATCAAGCTTTAAATGCAGTTTGAGCTGAAGATCAGCATCTAACACCTTATTAATTGAGGCTGAAATTGATTGCAGGTACGTGGTGTTAGTTAGCCAAACAAATAGTAGGTCGATAGCCATTTGCGGTTCGTCATCATGTTCCAAGTTCTTCGCGTTTTTTGCGTAAACACTCATGAGTTTATCGACGGTTATCCATATATTTAAACGTCGATTGAATAGAGACTGTTTATTGCTGAGACGAGCTTGGTAACAAGAAACGAACAACGCGATGATTGCCACAATCGCTGAGATGTACTCAGGTAGATTCGTTAGGTCCATTGTCTCCTCCGCTATTAATAATTAAAAACGAAACAATGATTATCGCTCTGCTTTCATGCTTTTCTGATTCAGTATCCTTGTAGTGGGACTATGCGGTACTGTCAAGATTCTTTCGCAAATTGATTTAGCCGTCCTCGGTCCCGTCCTCTTCTAGCCCTCCGCCTTTCCCCTCAGCTCGTCCATCTCCTCCAGCTTGGACATGTCCAGGTACCAACTCTTGCCCCACTCGTGCTCCACTATGCACTTCAGCTTCGCCGTCACCAGCATGGGGGCCGAGTTACCGTCCGGGAAGGTCCCGACGACCCTGGTCCTCCTCTTGATCTCGCGGGCGATGCGCTCGATCCCGTTGTTCATCCTGATCCGGCGCCAGTGTTTGGGCGGGAATTCCGTGTAGGCCAGCGTCTCGGCGAACCCGTCGCGCACCATCCTCGCGGCCGCCCCGAGCCGCATCGACTCCTGCTCGTCCGCCACCTCCCCGGCCTTCCTGCCGCATGCCTCGCGCGATTCCTGCACGTAGATCGCCTTCAGCATACGCGCCGCGGCCTTTCGCCTGGTTGCGGGAGCCCTTCCAAGCACGTTGCGGCGGAAATGCACCGTGCAGCGCCGGTGACGGGCTCCGGCGAACATCCCCTCGGGCGTACCGAGCATCCCCGCGCACTTGTCGCCGGTGTTGGGCCGCACGCCGGAGAGCCCGCGCCCCCTGAACCGGAAGAAGAGCTCGCGCCAGGACTTCGCGGACTCGGTGTGTCCCTCGGGGCAGCCGATGACTCCCGGTCGCCGGCGGAGTTGACGCCGATAGCAACCGGTACGGCCACGTTTTCGTAGGACCCTCCCCAGCTGAGCTTGAGGTAGACCTCGTCGACGTAGAGCACGCGATGGAGCTCGCCGTCGGGGACGGGCATGGGCCAGACCTCCCAGAACTCGGCCGTCCTGCGCCTGAAGGACCGCCCGTCGCCCGGCATCGCGGCCTGCGAGTCCTTCGAGAGGAGCCACCCGAGGAACTCCTCGAGCCTCGCCGCCGTGT
The DNA here is from genome assembly GCA_048375035.1 of Collinsella sp. GTDB lineage: Bacteria > Actinomycetota > Coriobacteriia > Coriobacteriales > Coriobacteriaceae > Collinsella. The sequence goes on along the minus strand of DBGEDL010000109.1, from coordinate 1,461 downwards.
CGTCGTACCTCAGCGTCGTCGACGCGCCGCAGGCCGTGCGCCTCCACCGCTGGGACCCCGATGAGGTCCTGCCGTTGCGCTTGGTCCGACCGCCGCAGTAGGGGCAATAAACGGCCTTCATGGGCACCTCTTCCGAAAGGGTATTTAACGGTTCCGGAAAAGGGTATCTACCAGCGGAACGATAGGCAACCGGACACACATTCTGTCCGAGCGGTTAAAAGCGGGCACGGAATTTAAACGGCTGAAAAAGGGGCATCGACCCGCGCCGATGCCCCTAACACAGACACACTTTTTGTCCTATAAGCCATTGTGGACAACGCCGCCCAAATCGATATGGGCGAGGCCAACATGCGGCACCGTCGCGAATGGAACAGTGGCAATAAAAATACACCGTGTGTCCATGTCGGACCCCCCGGTGCTCAGTCTTAATTGCGGCGGTGATGTTTCACGTTATTTAGTAGTGCTCAAGCGAACAAATACTCAATCGGAAACTAGGATGATGGCATCCGGTCGCGTTCCTGTCCGTCTAGATGATATAGCCAACAGCCGCGCACCTTAAGATATTGACGCGCTTGTCGTTCGAGTTAGCCATGGCCGATAACCCTTCGTCAGCCCAACGTGTTCTAAGGGAATGTCTTCTTTAGCATATGCGCCCAAAACACGTTATAGGCGATCCCGCCCATCGCATAGCGCGCGAACACCCTAGCGAATCTCTGTCGCGCAAGTCGGCAAAAAAAGATAGCCGCGGCTCTTTCTGAACTTTCAGTTTTCTTTATTACCAGCATCGCGGCCTCGTGAATACGCCGCTCCATTTATTGCGCGTCCTGCGGCAATGCACTCAAAATATCACTCTTTAAGGGCGTATTACTAGCCAATTCTAGAGCCAATCATACGGTACAAAAAACTACGTCCATCTGAAAAACCACAACATACAATAACGTAGACAGCTATACAAACAGCAATCGCAATAAAATTAAGAGCCCATGAATCTAAGGCGAATGAACTCGTTAAATAGGCGACGAGGCCCATCACCGTAGATCCAAACAACGGAGTCTTTAATCCTCGAACAACTGCGGTAAAACGGATTCCAGCAACCCTGCGTAATGCCGTCTGATCTATCGCTATTCCAAGGACACGCACGACGGCGTTCACTACTACAAGTGTCGAAAAGCCAAATGAGGCGCTTACATAAAGAGCGGGAACCATATAGCACATATATAAACACTGGCAAAGCAGCGAAACTTTCGGCTTGCCCTTTGCGCGGAAAACTTCACTGCAATAATGGCCGAAAACAATAGTCAGTCCAGAAGACAAGCCCCAGCTACCGAGCATCAGAGAGGCTTCAGTCCAAGCATCCCCCAAAAGAAGATTAGTTAAAAAATCCCTAAAGAAAAAAATGCCAACGCCCAAAGGCAAAACAAACATTCCTACAGAAAATTGGAATTTATAAAAGAAATTTTT
>DBGEDL010000108.1:0-6194 GCA_048375035.1 Collinsella sp. | reverse complement strand
GATGAAGCCTTTGGAAGAGAGGAGGAGTACGGTTTGGGTAAACACAAGTTCATCGCGAGTTCCGCACGCAAAGAAGGCCACTTAATGTGGCCTTCGTCTTGCGCAGGACTGTAGAGCAGGGAACTTCGTGCCCCGACGCCCGGGAGGACGTTTCATTTAGAAAGATGGACCGACCGCCGTCAGCGATGGGAGCTACTCTCCCAGCACGGCCTTTTTGGCGGCTGCGGCCATGTTATCCAGATCTTCCTTGGTGGGATGGTCCTTCGCAGCAATCCAGTTGTCGAGCAGCATCTTATAGCGCGCGTTGTCGGGATCTTGCTCGAGCATGGCCTCGTAGCGCTGCTTGACCGCGGGACCCATCTTGCCCTGGCACATCGCCCAGCCCGCAAGCTCGGCATCCCCAGCCAAATTGGAAGTCACGCGATCAATAATCTGCTGGTAATAGCTCTGGTCGGCCCCAAAACCGCAGGTGCCAAACAGGAAGACGCGCTTGCCGTGCAAGGCGGAGAGCAACGCCGCGACCGAAGGCGTGCACGCGCCCTTGTCGCACCAAAAACCGACGAGCACCGTGTCGGCCGCGCAGGCGCCCTGCGCCTCGAGCGCAACCTGATCTGCGTCCGCATCGTCGCTCAACGCCGCGGCATGGACAAACTCAACGCCCGCAGCCTGCAGAGCGCGCTTGATCGCACCCGAAACCATCCTGGTATTACCGCTCTTGCTGTTAACCACCAAAGAGCACGTCATAGTCACGTTGCCTCGTTTCCCCCAAAACTAAAGCCACTAATGCAATTTATTAGATGAATATCTTAGTACTAACGTGACAGATGTAAACCACCGTCTGTCGATTGATTAATTTGCCCCACGGGCTTGCTCACTGGGCGAATTGGCTGCGGTAGAGTTCGGCGTAGAAGCCGCCTGCCGCTAGCAGCTCGTCGTGCGTGCCGCGCTCGATAATCCGGCCGTCGCGCATCACCAGAATGCAGTCGGCGTTGCGGATGGTGCTCAGGCGGTGCGCCACAACAAAGCTTGTGCGGCCAGCCATGAGCTCGTCGAACGCCGCCTGCACCTGCAGCTCGGTGCGGGTATCGATGCTCGAGGTCGCCTCGTCCAGCAGCAGAATCGCCGGGTCGGTGAGCATGACACGCGCGATGCACAGCAGCTGTTTTTGACCCTGGCTAAACGTGCCGCCGTCCTCGCCGATTACCGTATCGTAGCTGCCTGGCAGCTGCACGATAAACTTGTGCGCATGAGCGCGCTTGGCGGCCTCGACAATCTGCTCACGCGTAGCATCGGGACAACCGTAGGCGATGTTTTCCGCCACCGTGCCCTCGAACAGCCACGTATCCTGCAACACCATGCCAAAGGCATGGCGCAGGCTTGCGCGCGTGTAGTCACGCGAAGACCTGCCATCAACCGTGATGTGGCCGGCATCGATATCGTAAAAGCGCAGCAGCAGGTTGATGAGCGTCGTCTTTCCGCAGCCCGTGGGGCCAACAAGGGCAAAGCGCATGCCGGGCTTAGCCTCGATGCAAATGTCCCGCAGCAGCTTGCGGTCGGGCACGTAGCTAAAGTCCACATGCTCAAAGGCGACCTCGCCCTGCGGGGCAGCAAGTTCCACGGCATCCGCCGCATCGGGCTCCTGCTCGCGGGCATCGAGCAGCGCAAACATGCGGCGCGCCGAGGCATACGCCGTCTGGATCTGCGTAATGACGTTGGTGACCTCGTTGAACGGCTTGGTGTACTGGTTGGCATAGGACAGGAAGATCTGCACGCCGCCCACCGTAAGCGCCGCGGGCACGCCCGTGATCACGCCCACGCAGCCGATCACAGCGACCACGGCATAGATGATGTTGTTAATAAAGCGCGTACCGGGGTTGGAGAGCGAACCCATAAACTGCGCGCGCTCGCCCGCGGTGTAGAGCTCGGCATTGAGGGCATCGAAGCGCTGCTGGGCGTTAGGGCCATAGGCAAAGGCGTCGACAAGCTTTTGCTCGCCTACGTACTCCTCGATATGACCACCGAGCTGCCCTTGAATACGCTGCTGTGCCGTAAAGCTTTTGTTGGAAAGCTTGGCAATAGCACCAGCTGCAAAAATGGAAAGCGGCGTGATGAGTACCACCACGAGCGTCATGGTCAGGTTAATGGAGAGCATAAACGCGAGCGTGCCCACGATGGTGATAACACCGGTGAAGAGCTGCGTAAAGCCCTGCAGCAGACCGTCGCCCACCTGATCGACGTCGTTGACCACGCGGCTCATAAGGTCGCCGTGGGCATGGCTGTCGATAAAGCTGAGCGGCATACGGCTGAGCTTATCGCTCGCCTCCACGCGCATGTCGCGCACCGTTTCGTAGGACAGGCGGTTAACGCAATAGCCCTGTAGCCACTGGAAGGCCGCGGCCCCCACCACGACGAGCGCGAGTTTGGTAACAAGCGGCAGCAGCGCGTCGAAGTCCACCTGCCCGGCGGCGACGATAAGGTCGATGCCCTCGCCGATGAGAATGGGCGTATAGAGTTGCAAGATCACCGAGACGGCGGCACTCACAAACGACGCTACAAACGAAATGCGATGCGGGCGAACATAGCCCAGTAGGCGGCGGGTCACCGCACCCACGGGATAGCGCTCGGGATCGCCGGGCTGGCGCGGACCGTCGCCCAGGTCGTTGAGGTTATCGTTACCGGACACGTTGGCCGTCATCGTGGCGACCGAACCGGAGGAAGTGTACGGATTCATTTAGCAGCCCTCCTTTGCGCAAGTGGATGCCGGGGCAGCCGGGGCGGACGCGGGACTTGGGACGGACGTGGGCGCCGCACTCCCCTGCTGGCCCTCGAGCTCCTCGCGGCGCAGCTGCGACTGGCAGATCTCGCGATAGAGCTGGCAGGTCGCGTACAGCTCGTCATGCGTGCCCAGGCCCGCAACCGAGCCGTGGTCGAGTACGCAGATCATGTCGGCATCGCGCACGGTCGAGACGCGCTGGCTCACGATGACAGTCGTCAGCGGCAGCCCGCCCTCGGCGGCACCGCGCACGCTGCGCTCGCGAATGGCATGGCGAAGCGCCGCGTCAGTCTTAAAGTCGAGCGCCGACGCGGAGTCATCCATGATCAGGACCTGCGGAGCGCCCACCAGGGCACGTGCGATGGTCAGGCGCTGACGTTGTCCGCCGCTGAAGTTCTTGCCGCCCGCCTCGACCGGGGCGTCGAGGCCCTGGGGCTTGTTGTGCACGAACTCGCTCGCTTGCGCCATATCGAGCGCTGCCCAGAGCTCCTCGTCGGTCGCCGACTCGTCACGCCAGGTCAGGTTGCTGCGGATAGTGCCGCTCACCAGCGACGCACGCTGCGGAACGGTCGCGACCACGTGGCGCAGCTGGTCGAGCTGCCAGGCGCGCACGTCGGAGCCCATCACGTACACGCTGCCCACGCCCGCATCGTACAGGCGCGGGATAAGCGAAACGAGGGTCGACTTACCGCTGCCCGTGCCGCCGATAATGCCGAGGGTTTTGCCCACCGGCAGCTCCAGAGTCACATCGCTCACGGCATTTGCCGCGCCGGCGCCAAACGAGAAGCTCGCATGGTCAAAGCTCAGCGCAGGGACCGGAACAGCGCCACCCGTCAGGTCGCTCGGCTCAGGCAGCGCGACCGGCTGGTTGCCCTCGTCAGCGATGCTCGGCACGCAATTGAGCACCTCGTTGATACGCGACGCGCTGGCGCTTGCCTTGGTAAAGACCACGACCAGGTTGGCGACGTACACGATGGAGGTCAGGGTCTGCGTCATGTAGTTCACAAACGCCATGACCTGGCCCTGCGTGAGCTCGCCCGCGTTGACCTGAATGCCGCCCACCCACAGGATGGCGCACACACCCAGGTTCATCACCAAAAACGTCACGGGGTTGAGAACCGACGAGAGCTTGCCCACCGCGATGGCGGTATTGGCCTGGTCATCGGCGGCTTGGGCAAAACGCTCGCGCTCGTGGTCCTCACGCACAAAGGCGCGAACCACGCGGGCGCCCGAAAGCCCCTCGCGGCAAATGAGCGCGATGCGGTCGAGCTTTGCCTGCAGCTGCTTGTAGTACGGAATGCAGCGCGCCATGACAAACCAAAACACCAGGCCAATGGCGGGCGTGCAAATCAAAAAGATCATGCCGAGCTTAAGGTCGATGGCAAGGGCCGCGCACATAGAGCCCACCGCCAAGAAGGGCCAGCGGATGAGCATGCGCACGCCCAGCGCCACGGCAAGCTGCACCTGGTTGACGTCGTTGGTGATGCGGGTGATAAGCGACGGCGTGCCAAAGCGGTCGAGTTCGGCATAGCTCAACTTGTTGATGTGCTGGTAGAGCGCACCGCGGATATCGGTGCCCATGCCCTGCGAGGTGAGCGCCGCCATCTTTTGGCAGACGAGCGTAAACGAGATGCCGATCACAGCCATGGCGCCAAGCAGCATACCGTAGTGGACGACGGCGTTGACATCGTGTGCGCCAATACCCTTATCGATCATCTGGGCAATCACCAGCGGCGTCAGCAGGTCAAAGATCACTTCGATCAGCTTACACGCAGGGCCAATCACCATATACCGGCGAAACTTACCACCAAAACGCCTGAGCAGCTCAATCATGTATAGGCGCTCCCTATCATCATCCACATTCAATTCGAACCATGATAGTACCGCCACCCCAAAAGAAGCGTAAACAACTCGTCATTTCTAACGGGATTCAGTTTTCAGAGGGGTATACGCGCACACCCAGCCAGTGTCGGGTCAACTAGCATGGTATATTTACATTAGTGCTACCAAGTTAGTCGCCGACCCTTGAAATGAGGTGCCGAGATGAACGACATTCTCGCAAGAAGAGCAAGACGAGCAACCGTGGGCATCGCCCTTTCCGCGGCACTTGTCGCGGGAATCGCCCCCGCAACGGCGATGGCGGCGGAAACCAGTTCCCCCACCGGTGCAGTTGCCTTGCAGACGGAAGATGCGGCCGCCGCAAAAGAAAAAGCGTATGCAGCCATGCAGGAAGCGCTCAAAACCCTCGAGGCCGCAAAAGACGCCGCAAGTCCCGAGAAACTTGCGGAAATCGATGATGACATTGCCGCTTTTCAAGAGATCTACGACATGGTGGTGGCGGAAGCCGCCAAACGGAGGGAGCCCCTTCCCACCATGCAAGCGGACGTCGATGCTGCCCAAGCCAAATACGACGGGGCCATCAACCGGGTAAGCGAGCTCCAGGCAGAATTAGAGAAGAAACATGAGTTGCTTAAGACACTCGAAGCACTCGGCTACGAGGAGTTTGTCGAAACTACTAAACAGCAAATAAAGCAGTTGCGAGGTGAGATCATGTCGGCAGAAAGGCGAGAAAAATCTTGTGAAGATGATCTTCACCGCTGCCAACGCCGGCTCGAAAGCCAGGAAAAACGGGTTCAGTATTTCGAAAGTGAGGCAGAGGAAGCCAAAGCCCACATCGATGAGGACGTAGCCAAGCGAGATGCGCTCCTCGGCGATTTGGAAAAGGCGCAAGCGGCCTATGACGATGCCTGCAAAGCATACGAAGAGGCAAAGGCCGCGGCAGACAAGGCCACCTCGCCCGAGATAGCGAAACCGACCGAGACAGTGCCTCCCTCCGGCTCAGCGCAACCCGCCGAGGCGACACCGCCCGTTGGCTCACCTGCAACCGGCAAAGACGCCCTACCAAGCTCCACCAAGCAAGCGAACACAAGCAGCGGCAAGCAAGCAGATACGACCGCCGGCAAGCTCGCAAACACGGGCGACACAGCACCGAGCGCAATCGCACTCGTAGCAGTCGCCGCCGCAGGCCTCGGAATAACCGCCACTGCCACACGCCGCATCAAGAACTCAAAATAGCTGCCAGCGGTTATTGTCTTCGCCAATCCACAAGCCCAGAGACAAAAAGAGGTCCGTTTCCCCACCTAGGGAAACGGACCTCTTTAACTGCAAAAATTCAAACAACAGCACCGCCGCCTCTTAAACTACGTAGCCATCAATGCCCAGACAACGCCAGCGAGCAGCAAAAGGCACGGGATTAAACTATTCAGATAAATGTGACCCTTCAGGCGGTTTTGGTCGGCTACCCGCGAGTGCCGGAGTTTTCCTCTAAATTCTTTTTATCGCTGATCTGGTCCATAACGTAAAGTGGATCGCCTCCGTCAGTGTAAACCGGCTCATAAAGGCTGACAGGGCTTTGTATAGC
>DBGEDL010000107.1:0-4864 GCA_048375035.1 Collinsella sp. | reverse complement strand
GAACAGGAGTCGCTCGAGCTCGTCGGGCGGCAGGTTGAGGAGCTCGTCGCCGGGACGGTGCAGGCAGACCTTCCTGAGCTTGCCGATCTCGGAAGGCACGTGCAGACCTTTCGTCATGGCCTCCTACCTTTCTTTCGGGCCTTTCGGCCGAATCTCTCAGCGCCCTTCCATAGCGGACGCTGCTTGCTGACAGCTCTAGTTATATCCAAATTCCACCCGCAATTCCACCTCGCCCCCGAACGGTCAACAAAGTGCGATGAACGGTATATCGCACGAGATTCCCCCATAATGTACTTCGGCGTTCTAAAGTAACTTTTCTAAGGTAAACGCTCTTTTTTCCTAAAAACTATTTGCAATTGCATCTCTAAACTTTTGATTCAGAATTGCATAGCTAAATCGGTTTTATGTATATAAATGATGTTTGTTTACGTTTCCGCCTGCATTCAATGATATTCAGCTATCCATCATTCTTATTCACACTTACGTACCAGTTGAGTGAGGATATAGACCGCTTGCAGACGAGCAGGACGTCAGTCCTATGACTTGTCAGCGTAAGAAGTAGGTAAAGATACCGTTCACGCGATACGTCCGTGCCAGCGGTCGACTAAATTGAGACAATAGTGATTAGTGTTAGGCTACCGTCCCTTGTGGGGACTGAACGGACAGATGCATATGCCGAGCAAAATCGAAAAGAAGCAAGCCGCCGCAAAGCTGCGCAAACCGCCGCGCGACTTCTCGTACACGCAAAACCGAGAGCTCAGCTGGCTACGCTTTGACAACCGCGTGCTCGACGAAGCCTTCGACGAAACCGTTCCGTTATTCGAGCGACTAAAGTTCGTCTCGATCTTCGAGTCCAACCTCGACGAGTTCCTTATGGTGCGCGTGGGCGGCCTGTCCGATCTGGCGGAGCTCAAAAAACAACCTGTCGACAACAAGAGCAATATGACTGCCTCCGAACAGGTCGATGCTGTCATGGCCGAAATGCCCGGGCTCCTTACCCGTTGGGAGTCCATCTTTAAGAGCATCGAGGGCAAGCTCGACACCTTGGGCGTTCACCGCGCCCGCATCGATTCGCTTACGCCCGAGGAGCGCACCTTTGTAACCCGCTACTTCCAGGCCTACGTGTCACCGGTCATCTCGCCGCTGGTCATCGATCCTCGCCACCCCTTCCCCAACCTGCGCAATGGCGCGCTCTATCTGGCCTGTGGTCTGGACGGTGCCACCGACGAGGAGAGCCTGCTGGGCCTTATCGAGATTCCCGCCTCGATGAACCGCGTGGTCGAGATCCCCTCGCCCACCGGCACCTACTCCTACATCTTGCTCGAGGACGTCATCCTCGCCTGCCTGGACAGCTGCTTTGGCTCCTATAAGCCGCTGGATCGTGCGCTGATCCGCGTCACCCGCAACGCTGACATCGATCCGGACGGCGAGGGCGTCGAGGAGGAAGAGGACTACCGCCAGCACATGAAGCGCATTCTCAAGAAGCGCCTGCGCCTGCAGCCGGTAGTGCTCGCGGTCTCGGGATCGCTCGAGAAGGCGACGCTCAAGACTATCCGCAAGGCGCTCGAGCTTTCGCGTCGCTCGGTCTTTACCTGCGATATCCCGCTCAACCTGGGCTACGTCTTTGGCATTGAGGGCAAGATTCCCGAGCACCTGCGCAACGAGCTGCTCTTTACGCCGTTTAAGCCGCAGCCCAATCCCACCATCGACATGACCCGCTCCATCCGCGAGCAGGTGCTGCAGCACGACAAGCTGCTCTTCTACCCTTACGAGGCCATGAACCCGTTCTTGGACCTGGTGCACGAAGCAGCCTACGACCCCGAGTGCATCTCGTTGCGCATCACGCTCTACCGCGTGGCCAAGCAGAGCCGCCTATGCGAGTCGCTGATCGATGCTGCCGAGAACGGCAAAGAGGTCACGGTGCTCATGGAGCTCCGCGCACGCTTTGACGAGCAGAACAACATCGAGTGGGCCGAGCGCCTGGAAGAGGCCGGCTGCACCGTCATCTATGGTTCCGAGGGCTTTAAATGCCACTCAAAGATCTGCCAGCTCACCTATCGCGAGGGCATGGCGCTAACGCGCCTCACACTTTTGGGCACCGGCAACTTTAACGAGAAGACGGCCAAACTCTACAGCGACTTTATGCTCATGACAGCCCATCCCGGCATCGGCGAGGACGCCAACCTGTTCTTCCGCAACCTGTCGCTGGGCAACCTGCGCGGCGACTACCGCTTCCTGGGTGTGGCGCCCGTCGGACTGAAACCGCTCATCATGCGCGGGCTTGACCGCGAGATCCAGCGCGCCCTTGCCGGCGAGCCCGCCCGCGTGTTCTTTAAGCTCAACTCACTGACCGACCGCGAGGTTATCGACAAGATCGCCGAGGCATCGTGTGCCGGCGTGCGCGTAGACATGATCATCCGCGGCATCTCGTGCCTCAAGCCCGGTGTTCCGGGCAAGACCGAGAACGTGCATGTCCGCTCCATCGTCGGACGCTTTTTGGAGCACGCGCGCGTCTATGCTTTCGGCGTGGACTCGGACATGATTTACCTGAGCTCAGCCGATATGATGACGCGCAACACCGAGCACCGCGTGGAGATCGCCTTCCCCGTGCTCGACCCCACCTGCCGCGCCCTAGTGCACGAGTACATGGGCATGCAGCTGCGGGACAACGTGAAGGCCCGCAGCCTCACGAGCGACGGCACCTGGGTCCCCGTGGAGCGTGCAGAGGGTGAAAAACCCTTCAACTCGCAGGAAGCTCTGCTGGAGCGTGCCTATCGCAACGCCGAGGCCGCCGCGCAACAGCGCGCACAGGAGAAGGAACGCGTAGCCGAGGAGGCTATTCAGGCCGAGGTTGAACATGGGGCAGCTGCCAAACCGAAAGCGGTTGCCGCTCCCCCGGTGAATGAGCCCGAGGCTGCCGCAGAGCCCGCCGTGGAGAAAGCGCCCGCGCCCGCTACCGCGACTCCGGGGCCCGCCGCCGAGGCAAAGCCCGCCCCTGCTCCTGAGCCGCAGCCGGCCGCACCCGAGGTTCAGAAGGTCCAGGCGACCGTCATTGAGCCCGAGCCTGCACCTGTACCTCGGCCCGAGCCTCAGGTCACCAAGCCCGCACCCGAGACGAGTGCCCGTCGCGATAAGCCCGCTGGCAAGACCAAGGCCATCGAGCGCCATCGCCCCGGCCGCGTGCGCATGGGTCTGGGCCTGATCGGCCTGGGTCTTAAGACGCTCATTACCGGCAAGACGAAATAGTCGTTTGTAGAAGCAGTTTGTAGAAGCGCCCCGCATTTGAGGAAAGCCTCGGATGCGGGGCGCTTTTCCCTGCTACCATGGTGCGAACAACAACGCGAATGACAGGCAGGAATATGAAGCTCACTATAGAATCGATGACCTACGGCGCCGACGGGCTGGCGCACGCCGACAACGGCAAGGCCGTCTTTGTGCAGGGTGCCGTGGCAGGCGACATCGTCGAGGCCGAGGTCGTACAGGACGGCAAGTCGTTCATGCGCGCCCGCACCACCGAGATTCTGGAGCCAAGCCCCAATCGCATTCAGCCTCCCTGCCCCTTCGTGGGCATCTGCGGCGGCTGCTCGTGGGGCAATCTCTCACGCACGGCACAGCTCGCCGCCAAGGAGCAAAACCTGCGCTCCACGCTCGAGCGCATCGGCAAGTTCGCTCCTGAGCAGGTCGATGAGTTGGTACAGCCCATCTGCCACACCAAGGACGACTGGGGCTACCGCAATAAAATCGAGCTCGAACCGACCGTCGTCAACGGTCGCGTGCGCCTTGGCATGCACGGTGTCGACCCCAGCAAAATCGTGACCGTCGATATGTGTCCGCTGTTCGATAAGCGCTTCCCGAAGGCACTCAAATCGGTCGTCGGCGCACTTAACTATCTAAGCGGCAGCCATGACTTGGGGCTCGAACGCGTGGGCATTCGCGCATCGCGCCGCACCAAGGCACTCGAGGTCGCACTCTGGACGCCGACAGGCTCTTTTCCGCGCTCGCAGGTCTCCCGCGTGCTGGCGGACGCCGCTCATCCCACGAGCATCGTGCGCGTGATGAGCAAGGGCGAAAAGAAGGCCCGCCGTGTCTCTAAGGTGGAGATGCTCGCCGGTGAGGGCTCGTGGACCGAGAACATCGCTGACGGCCAGATGCGCCTGTCCGCCCCATCGTTTTTCCAAGTCAACACCAAGGGCGCCGAGATTTTGATCGAGCTCGTTATGGAGGCGCTCGATCCGCAGGAAGACGAGCTTGCCGTGGACCTGTACTGCGGTGCCGGCACCTTTACCCTGCCGCTCGCCCGCCGCTGCGACTTTGTCGCTGCCGTCGAGGCCTACGGCCCCGCCGTGCGCGATCTACGCCGTAACCTGGAAATCAACAAGCTTGATAACGTCGACGTCATTGGCGGAGACGCGGTGCGCGAGTTCCCCGACCAGGACGCCGATGTCCTAGTAGTCGACCCGCCGCGTGCAGGCCTAGCGCCTGAGGCCATCGACCTCATCGCCAGCACAAGCGCTCGCGATGTCGCCTATGTGAGCTGCGACCCGGCCACCCTGGCGCGCGATCTCAAACGCTTTGTCGAAGAAGGCACCTTCTCCCCCGTAAAGATCACGCCAGTCGATCTGTTCCCACAAACCTTCCACTGCGAGACCGTCGTCCACCTTAGGCGCAACTAGCTGATGATTTTTCTGGGACGGGGATTAAATGATCAATTTGTACCGAATGATTATTTAAGGCTCTGTTAGACCAGGATTGACATGCCGACCTGCCGGCTAACTCGCCGTCTCCCCATCGGGCGCCGGCGTCTTGACCCTCATCTCGAACGGCATCCCGCCCTCCCGGACGAGCGCCCTGAGGAACGCATTGA
>DBGEDL010000106.1:0-18822 GCA_048375035.1 Collinsella sp. | reverse complement strand
CATTGGAACACGCGGCGCAGGCAGGTAAGATTGAAGGGCCTGACGCCGGAGGAGTTCCGGAACCAGGCCCTTGCGGCGTAGTCGCTATTTATTCAGTCCAAGTTTCGGGGCGCAGTTCACAGGCACCTTTGTGGTGGTTTTGCCGCAATGACTTCGCCGCATCCAAAACGTCTCGATCTGTAACAGTTAGAACCCATTTTCCGGTCTATCTGTTACAGATCGAGACATTGGAAACCCCCTCAGGGGAATATCTAAATCTGTAACAATAACTCGGCAAAATCAGCCCCAGATGTTACAGATCGAGACAAAGGGCTGACGCGGTTCAGAAGTATCTCAAACTGTAACATCTAGCCCACTTTTAACGGTCCAGCTGTTACAGATTGAGACAAACCGGCAGACAACAAAAGCGGCAACGCCCCCGGTGGACGTTGCCGCTTTTCTATTGAACCACCGCAAAGAGGACAGGCACCTTTGTGGTGGTTTTGGCCTTGGCCTGCCCCCTGTCGCTAGACCGTGATGACGTTGTCCATCGACTGGTACTTGGCGGGAACCTCGCCCGCGGTAACGATCGTTGCATCGCGGAAGTCCGCGAACTTGATGGGCGCCACCATGCCAAATTTACTGGCATCCGAGATTACGAAGCGTTTGGCCGTATGGCGCATAGAGATGCGCTTAACCTGCGCCTCCTCGATATCGGGCGCCGTGAAGCCCTGCTCGGCGGCAATGCCGTTAGAACCCCAAAAGCCACAATTGAAGTTGTAGTGGTCTAGGGTTGCCAAGGCATCGGGGCCAACGAGTGCCTCGGTCTCGGGCTTGAGCTCGCCGCCCAGCACCACGGTGCGCATGCCGCGCAGGGCGAGATGCTGAGCATGGAGCACGGAGTCGGTCACATAGGTGACACCTTCAAGGTGTGGAAGATGCTCGATGAGCCTGAGCGTCGTCGAACCCGAGTCGATGTATACAAAGCTCTCAGGCTCCACAAGCGCCGCCGCACGGGCGCAGATACGCTCCTTGTCATCGTTATGGAGGTCACTGCGCTCATTAAGCGTTAGGTCGCGCGTCACGTGCGCGCGCTCAAGACTCGTCGCCCCACCGTGGACCTTGGCGATGCGGTGCGCTCGGTCGAGCGTCTGCAAGTCGCGCCGAATGGTAGACGCCGTCACGCCCAGGGCCTCGGCAAGCTCTGGCACCGTTACTGAGCCCGTCTGCTGCACCATCGACACGATTGCGTTGAGCCTATCTTCCGCGAGCATCGCTTACTCCTCCTCGGGGTAGACAACTCCCCAATCGGCACGGAGCTTTGTCATCAGCTCCATAACATCAGAAGCATAATCCAGAAGCTCACGCTTGGAATCATCGCCGGCGACGGCCTTCTCGAGGTCAGCCATCTCGTAGCATAGGGCGTAAGCCTCGGTGCCCGCGGCGACCTCCTCGCGATGACCGTCCGCAGTCCACACGATCGTCGCATGATCGGCACGCGGATATTCGTTGACCTCGATATAGCACTTATCGAAGCTAATAATCGAGCGCTTGGGCTGCTTGGAGTGGAGCGTAAGACTCACGACGCCCAGCTGCTGCTCGGCGTTTCGGCAGACAATGCCGCCCGCGACATCGACACCAGTCTCGCAGGTGTTGCTGAGCGAAACAACTTCGGTTGGCTGGCTGGCCATAAACAGGCGCATGACCGAAAGGGCATACACGCCAATATCGAGCATGGCACCGCCGGCAAGACTACGGTTGTAGAAGCGGTTGGTCAGGTCGCCGTACTCCTTATAGCTGCCAAAGTTGAGCTGGGCGAGGTTCATACGGCCAAAGTCGCCTGCATCCATGTGACGGCGCAGCTCCTGATACAGCGGCATGTGAAGCACCGTGGTGGCGTCCATAAGGACCACGTTGTGCTCGTCGGCGATAGCACGGGCCTCGTCGAGCTCGGCAGAGTTGAGGGTAATGGCCTTCTCGCAGAGCACGTGCTTGCCGGCGGCCAGCGCGGCACGCAGATAGGTGATATGCGTGTTGTGCGGCGTGGTGATATAGACGGCGTCGATGTCCGGATCGGCATAAAGGTCCTCGACCGTTTCATAGACCTTCTCGATGCCATACTGCTCAGCAAAAGCTTGAGCCTTGGACAGCGTGCGGTTGGCGACACCCGTAAGCTTGCGGCCGGCAAGAGCGAGAGATTGGGCCATCTGGTTGGAAATAACGCCGCAACCGATCACAGCCCAACGGAGCTCAGGAGCCGTAAAAATGTCCTCGGGGAACGGCTTGTCCTGCACCGAAGCGAATGCTGCTTTGGCGGCTGCCGCGGCGTCGAGTGGAGCCTGCTTGGAATCTGCCATCATGTGCCTCCTGTGTCATAGAACGTCTTGCATTTCGGACAGCTCTATATTCGCACAGACACGCGCGTCTGTGCGCTTTTTTGCGTATCTCACCGCTAAACGGTCATTTTTGCCCCGTAAACGGCGTTTATACACGCATAGCCACGCAATCCTACGCACACAAATACGCACAAATGCGCACTAATCATTACTCAGAGACGGGGAATTCTGCTTAGAACTCGAAAGACAGGATGATCCGCTTCGCCTCGTCGCTCATGGCGCGCTGCAGCTCTAAGGACCGTCCCAAACTGCCGACAGAAAAGGAACGTCCCAAACTGCAGACAGAAAAAGAACGTCCCCAGGCGCCGGCATTTCAAGAGCACTCATTTAAGTCTGTCCCCAATGAGTGGGAGCAATCAGAGACTCTTTGCGAGGGAGGCCGGACGTGGCCTTCCTCGTTTTTATTCATGGACTTTAGTCCGTGCCGCGCGGCACGCGCGGCATAGAAAGCCACCCGCTCAGCGGGTGGAGGCCAATTTCCGCTACGCGACAAAAACCTTCCCCCTAGCATGAGGATTGTTCAGGTCATCATACTAGGGGGAAGGTGATTGCTGTGGCCCAGAAAGCCAACAGCCTCGCGTACACGAAATGGCTGTGCAAGTACCGCATCGCACCGAGGTCAAGCTCATCGCCGCCATCGTCGAGAAGCACCCCAAGGTGCGCTTTGCCGCGAGCCGCACCTCGGCCCACGCCGACCTCTACGACCGCATGGAGCAGGCCCTGTGCGAGCGCGTGGCCAACGCGGTGGAGGTCGTCCGCTCCGACATCAGCCCCGCGCTTCTTGTCCACACCGGTCCAAACCTCGTGGGTGTGGCGGTCCAGGGACTCCAGCGGAGGCGGGGCGTCCTGCCCCATAAACAAATGCAAAAGACGAGCACTTCTTGCCGCTCAATTGGCAAGAAGCGCTCGTCTTTTCTTAACGCGTTGTATGGCGGAGAGAGCGCAAGTTACGCGAGCGCCCTTCTTGCCAGCTCGGCCGCGCCGAGGATTCCTTGGTCGCCGCCGCAGCCCGGGGCGCAGATGTAGCTCTCCATGTCCTTAAGCTCGGCGGTCTGGATGTAGCCACCCAGATATTCGAGGGTCTTCTTGCGGACGATGCCGTAGAGCTGCTCCTGGTGCATCACGCCGCCGCCGAGGACGATGCGGCGAGGCGAGTACATGAGCACGAGGTTCGCGCACATCTGCCCCAGATAATCCCCCTCGAGCGCCCACACCTCATCGTTGTCCGCGAGCTCGGCCGCGGGCTTTCCCCAGCGCGCGGCGATGGCGGGGCCGGAGGCGAGCCCCTCGAGACAGCTCGCGTGGCTCGGGCAGACGCAGCGTCCCTCCTCGGTGGGACGGGTCCTTACCAGCATGTGACCGGCCTCGGGGTGCAGCATGCCGTGAAGGAGTCTGCCCGCGCACATGACGCCCGCGCCCACGCCGGTGCCGATGGTCACGTAGACGGCGTCCTCGAGCCCCTTGCAGCAGCCGAAGACCACTTCGCCGAGGCAGGCAACGTTCACGTCCGTGTCGTAGGCCACCGGAATCCCGAGGGCCTCGGCGAACGCGGCGCGAAGACCATGGCCTCGCCACGCGAGCTTGGGCGTCTGGAGGATGGAGCCGTAGCGCTCGTCGTTGGGGTCGACGCAGGTCGGGCCGAAGGCGCCGATGCCCAACGCGTCCACATCGCGGGCGGTGAACCACTCGATCATCTGCGGGACGGTCTCGGCGGGCGTAAGCGTCGGGGTCTCCATACGGTCGAGGACCTCGCCGTCGCCGGACACCACGGCACAGACCATCTTGGTCCCGCCGGCTTCGAGGGCGCCGAGCCTCATTTGCTTTTCGCTCATGTGATCCTCCTTACAAAGGGACGCCCGCAGTCATGGTCAACCGCGGGCGCCCATAGCGTTGGCTTGTTTCGAGGCGACCCTACCTGGGCACGCGGTCCTGCCTTGCGGCAAACGGGGCGAGCACGGCGTGCGGCTCGCTTTGGTACCAGTAGGCGACGGTGGAGATGTCGTCCTCGCGCTCGTAGAGCTTGATGTCGTCGTTGCCGAGGTCCTGGAACGTCACGCGCAGGTCCTCCTTGAACGAGATCGGGTCGGGAAGGTGCCACCTGTAGAGGCCGTGCCTGGGCAGCGCGTCGTCGTTAGTCGCGAGCATCGGATTCGGGTTCGGCTTGCCCGCGCTGAAGCGGTCGCGCGTGGCGTCGCGCGTCGAGCGGTACGGGTAGCCGGCGAACAGCGTGTTGAAGCACTGCGCCTCGGGCAACGCGTGGGGCGGCCTGTCGAGGAAGGCCCAGGCACCGCCGAAGTAGTCCTCGGCTCCCGTCGAGGTGACCGTGGGGAACTCCTCGTCGCCGTCGAGGAAGAACTTCATCTCGCCCTCGCCCCACCAATAGCGCTCCAGGGCGCACAGGGCCATGTAGGTGCCGACGTAGTAGCCCTTGCCGCGCACGCCGTCGAGCACGGTGTAGTCGACGCCCCTGCGGGTGCTGCGCTCGCGGTTAAAGCGGGCGTGGAAGTACATGGCGTCGTCCGGCACGTCGGTGAGCGCGTAGTTGAACGTGTAGAAGATGTACTTAATGAACCCGGGGTGCTCGCTCGTAAGCGTGACCTTGGCGTGCTTCCTGAAGGGCATCTCGAAGTAGCAGTTCATGCCGCCCGTCGGGTTCACGCAGATGGGCATCGAGTTGACGATGGCGCGCTCACCGAAGCCGTTGCAGAAGAAGTCGCCGACAGGGCACTCGACCGAGGGGGTCTCCTCGTCGTCCCAGTAGAAGCGCAGCACGAGGTCACGCATGACGAAGCTGCCGGCGGCGGTCTTGTCGGGGACGGTCATCCAGATGTGGCGGATGATGCCGGGGCCCTCGATGTCCGCGAGCGTGATGGTCTCGCCGGACTCAAGGGGCACGCAGCACGAGCCCTTGCGGCCGACGCCGAGGTGGCTGGCCGACATGGCGGCGCGGCCCTTCTCGCCCGTGATGTTCTCGGGGGTGATGGCGCGGCTTTCCTCACCGCCGTGCATCCACACGTCCTTAAGGAACTCTCTCATCGTCGACCTCCTCTATTCGTCGTCGTCGCACTCGGCGGAACTGGCACCGTTCACGTAGATGATCTGCTGGCGCGCCTCGTTGACGAGGGCGTCGAAGTCGAGTTTCTCGTCGGGGCGCGCGAGCGCGACCGTCATGGCGAGCGGGAGGTTGACACCCGCGATCACGTGGATCCGGTCGGAGGCGAAGCGGGAAAAGCGCTGGTTCACGCTGCCGCCGTACGCGTCGGTGAGGACGACGACCTCGTCAGTGCCCGAAAGAGCCGCCTCGACCGCCGCGTCGAGCCCCTCGCCGTTGTCGTTCACGTAGGCGCACACGGCGTTGACGGCGTCGCCCTTACCCGTAAGGAACTCGAGGGTGTCCTTGAAGCCCTGGGCGAGAAGGGAATGGCTCGCCACAACTATCTTTCTCATTGATTCACCAATCTCTTGGGTCGAAGCTAGGCGAGGATGCCGGCGGCGGAGGCGACCATCGCGAGGACGATCACCACGAGGATGAGGGCCGTCATGCTCGCGTTCTTCTTGGTAAGAAGGTAATACGCGCTTCCCGTGATGGCGGCGGGGATCATGGCAGGCAGGATCTTGTCGAGCAGCGGCTGAATCTCCATCGCGACGTCGCCGAAGCTGAAGCTAATCGGGCAGGTGACGCCGATGACCGAGGCGATGAGGCAGCCGACCACGGTGAGGCCGAGCACGGAGGCGGCGGCAGTGAGGTTGGGAAGCTTCTCGCTGAAGTCGGTGACGAGCTTCACGCCCTGCTTGTAGCCGAACTCGAGGGCGTGCATGCGGACCCAGAAGATGGCCAGGATGAGTGCGAACCAGATGCCGGCTCCCACGGGGTTGCCCTCGATGGCCATGTAGGCGGCGATGGAGCCCATGATGGTCGGGATCATGGTCATGAGCAGGGAGTCGCCGACGCCGGCGAGCGGTCCCATGGTGCCGATCTTCAGGTCTTGGACGGCGTCCGCCGCCGCTAGGCCGTCGCGCTCCTCCATGGCCACGCAGGCGCCAAGGATGATGGCGGCGAGCCAAGGCTGGGTGTTGTAGTAGCGGAAGTGGTTGTTGAGCGCTTGCTTATAGTCCTCGTCGTTCGTGTAGATCTTCCTCAGGACCGGCGAGAGGGCGTAGGCGACTGAGGCGCCCTGCTGGGTCTGGTAGTTGAAGGTGCACACGCTCATGAGCCAGCGCCAGTTCGCGTTGCGCAGGTCCTTCTTGGTGACCTTGTAGCCGGAGGGCTTGCCCTCGGCGACGGCGGTGATGTTCTCGTTTTCCATGGTTACTCATCCTCTCCGATGAAGGCGTCTGCGGAAGCGTGGGCGGCGAGCTCGGTGTCCCTCTCGGCACGCTGGTAGAACGCGATCGCGAGGGCAACGCCGACGATGGCGGCGCCGATGATGGGCACGTTCAGGAAGGCCGAGAGGAAGAAGCCGGCGAGCAGGTACTGGAAGTACTTGCCAGTGGGCATGTAACGCAGCAGCATCGCGATGCCGACGGCCGGGAGCATCTTGCCGGCGAGGGTGAGGCCGGAAAGGAACCACTGGGGCATAACCTCGAGGAGCCAGTTGACGGCGGGCTGGCCGAGGGTCACGGAGACAAAGACGGGCAGGGCGGCGCACAGGCCGAAGAGCACGGGGCAGACCCACAGGATAGCGTTCATCTGCTTGAACTTGCCCTCGTCGCAGAACTTCTGGGACTTCTCGACGACGAAGCCGTTGAGGATCTTGACGATGACGTCGAGCTGGATGCCGAGCATGCCGACCGGCAGGCCGATGGCGAGGCCCGTGTCCGCGCCCAGGGTCACGCCGTAGGCGGTGGCGATGATGGCCATCGTGCCGTAGTCGGGAATCGACGAGCCGCCGAAGCCCGCGACGCCGAGCTGCATGAGCTGGATGGTGCCGCCGATGACGAGGCCGGTCTGCCAGTCGCCCATGACGACGCCGGTGATAAGGCCCCAGAAGACGGCATAGTTGACGAAGATCATCGGGATGCCGTAGTAGTCCACGTGCTTGATGAAGGCCAGCAGGGTCAAAAGGACGACTTGCAGGATAGTGAAGTTGACCATGATCCCTCCTTAGATGAGGTCGGCGACGGAGACGGGCTTGTCGGCGGGCACGAACTGTGCCGTCACCTTGACGCCGCGGGCGATGAGCGCCTTGTAGCTCTGGACGTTCTCGGCGGAGGCATAGGCGCGCTGGGTGAGCTGGACGCCGCCCTCCTTGACGAGCGAGCCGCCGACGATCAGCGACGGGAGCTCGATGCCCGACTCGACCAGGTGAAGGATCGTCTCGGGCTCCTTGGCGATGACAAAGACCTTCTCGCGGTCGTACTTGCCCGCCGCGAAGTTCTTGAGCGCGGTCTCCTCGGAGATGATCGAGACGGCCATGCCCGCGGGGCGCGCCATCCTCATAGTGGATTTCAGGACCTCGTCGCCGGCGACCGTGTCGTCGATGACCATGACTCGGGTCGCGCCCGACACCGGGGCCCACTGCGTCACGATGATGCCGTGAAGCAGGCGATTGTCGATTCGTGCCATAACAACACTCATGTTTGCTCCTATCAAATGAAGTTTTACGTTCGGTACTGCCTCGGCGCTATCCGGATTCGCGCCGGGCAAGGGGTTATCGGATTATTGAGGACGCGCAGTCAGCTTGCGGCGGCGCGGGGAAGGTCACTCGTCGAGCAGGAGGTCCGAGGAGCCGAGGCGCTCTTCTCGCGCCGGGGCGGCGCTCACGCTTATGTAGTCGAAGACATATGCGATCTCGCTTACGGGAACCTCTACGCGATAGCGCGTCGAGATGCTCGAGAAGCTCTGCCTGAAGGACTCGATGAAATCGGCACGCTCCTCCTCGAAGCGGTCCTGGCCAACGTAGGTCTCAATGGGGTTTCTGGTAACAAGGCGCTCGACGAGACAGCAGAGGTGGACGTAGAGCCCAATGATGGCGTTGCTGCCGATCTTCTCGCCTGTCCTGCGCTGAAGCTCGTGCACGGCGCTCTCGATCTCGTGGAATAGCCGCTCCGGGTCGAGGATGGTGATGGAGCGGATGACGTTCTGCAGCGTCATGTTCGAGAGCAGCTTCTCGTGGAAAGAAGAGAGCTCGGAAGCGTCAAGCCACCTGCCGAACACGGCATCGACCTTAGAGGCGGACGCCGTCGACATGATGTCCTCGAGGGCGACGAAGGGGATGGAGGCGACCCCGGGGTCTCCCGTGCCGATGACGGCGCAGACGCGGTGCTCGGAGAAAACGGCGTCGTTCGACCCGTTCGCGACGAGCTGCTTGAAGGGCCTCGTGAGCAGGCGCGCGCCTATGGTGCGCGGGAGGCTCTGCGAGACGAGCTGGCGTATCCTCTCCGCGGCGTCGACCCCGGACTCGGAGCAGAAGACGATGGCGTCCTCACGGTTGACGCGCTCGATCACCTTGCAGTGCGTCACGCACGCGGCGGTCGCATCGCCAAGAACCTCGGCGATGGACTTGCCGCCGAGCAGCCCGACCCCGATCTCGAGCGCAAGACCGGTAGAGACGTTATTCACCACGCCGATAGTGGAGTCGGTAACGTTCTCGAGGGCCTTATAGGCCTCCTCCAAGGAGCCCATGTCGACGAGGAACACGACCCCGGTGCAGTAGGAATGGCGGTCGACGAGGCGCTGGAGCGGACCGACGATGTCCTTCAGCTGCTGGTCGTAGGGCATGTCGACAGCCTCGTACACATGCATGCCGAGCATACGGTTCGCCGCGTCGGCGATGCTCGTCGCCGTTGAGTAGCCGTGGGACAAGATGACGCAGAGCGTCCGAAGGGCCTTCGCATCGCGAGACTCCGATGCGACGCACAGCGTCAGAAGCGTCTTCGTGAAGTGATCGAGCGAGATTCCCAGCGCCCCTTCCACGTCTGCGGCGACCTGATCGGAGACACTCGAGGCAAACGGCAATTCGGAGGTCACGGCACCGAGGAGATGGGAGATTTGCTCCGCACAGGCAGACTTTCGCTTAGCCAGGCCGATACCCGGCCACAACTGCAGGCAAATCTCCTGGGCCAGTAGAAAAGCGACCTTCCTCGAAAGCTCGATGCCATAAGAAGAGCCTGCGTCGGCAAGGACCGCGCCCACGACGCGCTCGAAGGCGCGCGACCTCGAGGAGGCGACGCCGTGGCCGAAGATCAAGTGATCCTCAACGCCGCGCACAGCGGAGACAGCTTGCGAGACAAGCTCGGAGACAGAGAGCTCCCCGGCGCAGAATCGCTCATCGAGGGAGCACAGGGCATCGAGCGCCTGCTCGCCCGGCCCTGTGCTCTCGGCGGCATCCAGAGACGCGTCGATCAGAACGCCATCGTCGGGCTGTTGATCGATCTGCGCGGAGGAGAGGAGCCCGCTGGGAAGAAGATACGGGCGTAAGACGACGTAGTCGCCCTCGCGATTGAGGAACGCTTTGGCGCAGCAGTTCGTCACGCAGGCGCGCAAGCCGGCGATGTTATCGGAAAAGTCCGCGTTCACGAGGCAGCGGTATGCGCCGCGGCTGATCTTCACATCAGAACCGATTCGGCACCCCTCGCTGCGCAGGAAGCTCAAGATGAGATCCTCGCGCTCCTCGGGGGTCCGCTCCTTGAGTGAGGGGACGCGGGCACAGATGGGCATTTTGCTGTAGGCCGAGGAAACCTTCAGGTCATCGGCGGAAAGCGTCGTCGAAAGAACGAGGCGAGCGCGCGGCGCATCCTGGGAGGCATCGAGCCCGAGGGCCGTCGCAAGGCAGTGCTCCATCGCAGAGGGAGAGAGTGCCTCGATGCCGTTGACAAAGACCACACCCCCGCGCGCTTTCGCGATCGACTCGTCAAGAAGCCCGTTGAACGAGGCGGCGTCCGGGACCCCGGCGCAGTCGATGCGCACATAGGAGGAGTCGCGGGACAGCAAGCCCTGGTTCTTGCCGTACTCGTACACAAGGCGAGAAAGGAAAGACTTACCGACACCCACGCCGCCGCTCAAGAGGATGGGCAGGCCAAACGGAGGGTACTGAACCGCAGCCTTGCACTGCTCGACAACGGAGCTGAGGCTCATGTCGAAGCCCACGGCACACGCGAAGTCGCGGTGATCGGCGATTCCCGTCGCCTGGATGAGGTCGGCGAGCGAGGCGTACTCGCTTGCAGAGAGCTTTACCTGAAAACGCTTCTGGAACGCGCGGCGATGAAAATAACGGACAGGCCTGCCCGCCACCTTAACCACAAGACCGGCGCGAACAAGGTCGTTGAGGTACTGGCTCGCCAGGCTCCTGGAGATGATGAGCGTCTCGGCGATGTCGGAGGTGGACAGACGGGCAAGGTCGTCGAGCGAGACGGCGGAGGTGAGGGCCTCGAGATGCTCGAGAATCCTGTCCCTCATGTCGACGGGTTTCTTTGCCAAGCTGTCCTGTGTGGTCTTGTCCATGACTTCTTACCTCCTCGTACAAGGAGTATAAGGGGAGAACAGAGAACGGAAGGGGGCGCGTGGGGGAATCAACAGCTCCGAGGAAAAGTCCACCACTTGAGGGGCAGAAAACAACGGCCATTGAACATTCAGGGCCGACGCTCAACACTTCGGCTCGACACTTCGCTTTGGAAAGGGCCCCGGCGCGCCGGGGTCCCAACATAAAGAAGGGGCCCGGCGCGCAGGGCCTAAAGCTTAACCATGCGCGCGGCGATGCGGGCGCAGTCGCAGGCGGCCTTCTTCTCGAAGGTGTTGTAGTCGACGACCCGGCCCTCGGCGCAGGGCTTGTCGCTGATGGCGCGCACGACGACGAGGGGCACGCCGTTGAGATAGGCGGCCTGCGCGATGGTGCAGCCCTCCATCTCGCAGCACAGGTCGCCGAAGGTCGCGAGGATTCGCTCCTTCTGTTCCGCGGGCGAGACGAACTGGTCGCCGGAGACGACGCGGCCCTTGAGGACCTTAATGTCGGGGGCGACGGCGGCCGTGGCGGCGCACGCCGCCAGCAAGGGCCGGAACGGATCGCGCAAGATCAAGGCGTCGCCCGGGAGGTCGGGCGTTACCGTCAGCCGGCGCCGCGTCTGCCGCATCATGAGGGAGAACGGCCTGGCCGGCGCATACGGCAGGAAGAGGTTCAAGGTGCACCCCGGGGCGGTCAACGAGGCCGACGTGTCGAACGTCGTCGCGCGCGGCTTCGGCGGCAGGGCGCCGTGCACCCATATATGCAGCGACTTGGCCTGCGTGCGCGTCGGGGCGTCGTGGAACTACGTCTGCCTGCTCGTCGACCTCTGCAACGGGGAGATCGTCGGCCACTCCGAAGGACCGAGGAGGGACGCGCGAGCTCCGAGCCAAGCTCTTGGATTACGTGCACTGGTACAACAACTTCAGGATCCACTCGACGCTGGGCTACATGTCGCCGGTCGAGTTCAGGGAGGCGGGGCCGTCCCTCCCGGAATCGTCCAAATAAGTGTTGCCAATCCATAGCCAATCCAGCCATCATCTCCGCGAAGGCGGACGTCAGGAAAAGCTCGGCTTGAGCTCGGTCGGACGCGGTCTGTGGGGCATCATTCAGGCTCAGGGGGTCTCCTTGTCTTCTTCGGTCGCAACCTGAATGATAGGGACGGCCCCTTCTCTCTTTCCCCTTCGTTTTCGACGCGTCACCCTCTCGGCGGGCTTAAGGCCCGCGCTCGCGGGTGCAGGGGCTACGCCCAAACCCCAAAAACGTAACGCCGTGCTCGAAGCGTTTCCGGACGTCAGCGTAATCTCAAATCCCGTTCGACAACTCATGGGCAAGCCACCTGAGACTACTCATTTCTCCTACTGGCAATGAAGACCTGCGACCTGCAGTTTTGCAAACTGCTTGAAAGCCACCTGCGTTGATTCACTTCCTATTGCAGCTGGCGGCTTGCACGCGAAAAGGCATTTAAGTTTCAAAACGGGCGTTTTCGGCGCTATCGAGCCTCCAAAGGCATCCCGCCGCGCCCTTTGGGACAAAAACAAAAACTCAAAGCCCTGAGTTCGAAAATAGTTTTTGGAGTTGTCCCGACTTTTGTCCCCGAAGCCGACGAAACGCGACAGGGTGTCACCTGGCGGCACTCGATTCGAGACGGCACCGAAAACTGGATGCAACCGGAATGACGGGACGGCAGAACCGAAGCCATCGAGTGGGGATAGAAAAAGGCCCGGGTGCCGTGGCATCCGGGCCTTTGCTAGCAACTTGATGTTGCGGGCAGCTTAGAACTTGTGGCCGCACTTCTTGCAGACGCGCAGCTTGTTCTTGCCGTCCTTCTCGTGACCGACGCGGGTAACCTTACCGCACTCGGGGCAGACGAGATTGACGTTGGAGGCGTCGATGGGAGCCTCCTGCGAAACAATGCCGCCCTGCTGGTTGGCAGCGTTGGGCTTGACGGCCTTCTTGACGACCGAAACGCCCTCGACAACGACCTTGTTCTCGGCGGGGAGAGCACGCAGGACAACGCCCTGCTTGCCGCGATCCTTACCAGAGAGAACCTGGACCTTATCGCCCTTCTTGATATACATATATCTCCCCTAACTACAGGGTCTCGGGAGCGAGCGAGACGATCTTCATGTACTTCTTGTCACGAAGCTCGCGAGCGACGGGCCCGAAGATACGGGTGCCGACGGGCGAACCATCGTTGTTGATGACAACGCAGGCGTTCTCATCAAAGCGAATGTAGGAGCCATCCTTGCGGCGGATCTCCTTAACGGTGCGAACGACGACGCAACGGACAACGTCCTTCTTCTTGACATTGGCGCCAGGGGTAGCCTCCTGGACAGCACCGATGAACACATCGCCGATGCCTGCATAACGACGCTTGGAACCGCCAAGCACCTTGATGCAGCGAATCTTGCGAGCGCCGGAGTTGTCGGCGACGTTCAGCATGGTTTGCATCTGAATCATGGTAGATGTTCCTCCGAACTAAGAACCGAAGAGAGGTGCGCAGCCTTTATACGGCCCGTGGTATGCAAGCCAGGCATACGCACATCTTCGGAAACGTACAAGTCGTAAGAGCGACTGCTTATTTAGCGCGCTCGACGACCTCGATGAGGCGCCAACGCTTCATCTTGGACATAGGACGGGTCTCCATAACGCGGACGGTATCGCCCACGCCAGCCGTGCACTCCTCGTCGTGAGCGTGCAGCTTCTTGGAGCTGGTCATCATCTTGCCGTACTTGGGGTGACGCTTGCGCTCGGTGATGGTGACAACAATGGTCTTGGCACCGGAGACGGAGGTAACGACACCCGTACGAACCTTACGCGAGTTACGCGAATCAGTCATGTTCTCTCCTTAGGTCCTACTCGGCGACAGCGGACTTCTCCGCTGCGATCTCGCGGGCGCGCTGCTCCGTGAGGACGCGAGCGATGTCCTTCTTCACGGTGTTGACGCGAGCGGTGTTGTCCAGCTGGCTGGTGGCCATCTGGAAACGAAGGTTAAAGAGCTCGGCGCGCATTTCCTTCAGCTTCTCAACGAGCTGAGCGTCCGAGAGCTCACGAATCTCTGCGGGCTTCATTAGTTCTCCTCCTTGGCGGCGGCGGCGTCCTCAGCAGCCCACTTGGCCTCGAGAGCGGCCTCCTCAGCCATCTCCTTCTCGATGCGTTGCTCAGCGTTCTTGGCAGCAACAATCTTGGTCTTGATGGGAAGCTTGTGCTGTGCAAGACGCAGAGCCTCGCGAGCGACCTCCTCAGGCACGCCCTTAACCTCGAACATGATGCGGCCGGGCTTGACGACGGCCACCCACTCCTCGGGGTTACCCTTACCAGAACCCATGCGAGTCTCGGCAGGCTTCTTGGTGATGGGCTTATCGGGGAAGATCGTGATGTAGACACGACCGCCACGCTTCATGTAGCGGGTCATGGCAATACGAGCGGCCTCGATCTGACGGTTGGTGATCCAATGGGCCTCGAGAGCCTGGATACCAAACTCGCCGAAATGCAGCTCGGTATTACCCTTGGCCTGGCCCTTCATGGAGCCACGCTGCACCTTGCGGTGAAGAATACGCTTAGGGGCAAGCACTACTGACCCCTCCTCTCGGAGTTACGACGACGAGGACGGGAAGAGCCCTCGAGTGCAGGGTTGGGAACAGGCTGGCCCGGGAGCTTCTCGCCCAGGTAGATCCAGACCTTCACGCCGCAAGCGCCCATGGTGGTGCTGGCGACAGCCGTGCCGTAGTCGATCTTGGCACGGAGGGTGTGCAGAGGCACGCGACCCTCACGGTACCACTCACGACGGCCCATCTCGGCACCGCCGAGACGACCGGAGCACTGGATACGGATGCCCTTAGCGCCGGCCTTGCGGGCAGACTGGACAGCCTTGCGCATAGCGCGACGGAAGGCAACGCGGCCCTCGAGCTGCTCGGCGATAGACTGAGCAACGAGGTTGGCGTCGAGCTCGGGGCGCTTGATCTCGACAACGTCGACGGAGAGCTGGCCCTTGGAGACGCCAGCGACCTTCTCGAGCTCGGTGCGGAGGGTATCGATCTCGGCACCCTTCTTACCGATGACAACGCCGGGGCGAGCGGTGAGGATGATGACCTTCACCTTGTCGCCAGCGCGCTCGATCTCGACGCGGGAGACAGCTGCGCGGGAAAGACGCTTCTCGAGGTACTTGCGGATCTCGAGATCGTTACCGAGGGTCTTAGCGTAATCCTTCTCTGCGAACCAGCGGGAGCGCCAGTTCTCGGTGATGCCAAGACGGAAGCCGGTGGGGTAGACTTTCTGACCCATACAGCTTTACGCCTCCTTTCGAGGAGCAACGACGACGGTGATGTGGGAAGTACGCTTCAGAATGCGAGAAGCGGAACCCTTGGCGCGGGGACGGATGCGCTTAAGCGTCGGACCCTCGTCAACATAGGCAGCGGCGACAACCAGGTTGTCGGCACGCAGACCGTTGTTGTTCTCGGCGTTCGCAACGGCGGAACGGAGAACCTTCTCGACATCCACGGCGACGGCGCGGTCGCAGAAGTGGAGGATGTCGAAGGCCTGAGCGACAGGCTTGCGGCGGATCAGATCGACCACCAGGCGGGCCTTGCTGGGGGAAACACGCACGTACTTAGCGACGGCGCGAACCTCGGTGGCCTCAGTTTCAATAGACTTAGTTGCCATTTACGGTTAACCCCCTATTTGGCCTTGTGGCCACGGAACGTACGAGTCGGCGCGAACTCGCCGAGCTTGTGACCAACCATGGACTCGGTAACATACACGGGCACATGCTTGCGGCCGTCGTGGACGGCGATGGTGTGACCAACCATCTCGGGGAAGATGGTGGACGCGCGGGACCAGGTCTTCACGACGTCCTTCTTGCCAGCCTCGTTCATCGCGGTGATACGCGAGAGAAGGCGAGTCTCCACGAACGGGCCCTTTTTGAGACTTCTGCTCATAAGTGCTTTCTCCTAAAACTCGGTATCCGAAATTACTTCTTACGGCGACGAATGATGTGCTGGTTCGAGACCTTCTTCTTCTTGCGCGTACGAAGGCCCTTCGTCGGCTTACCCCAGGGGGTAACGGAGGGACGACCAGAGGTGTGGTTCTTGCCCTCGCCACCGCCGTGCGGGTGGTCGACAGGGTTCATGACGGTACCGCGGACGGTCGGGCGCACGTTCATGTGACGCTTACGGCCGGCCTTGCCGATGACGATGTTGGCGTGATCGGCATTGCCGACCTCACCGACGGTGGCGCGGCAGGTAACGAGGATGCGGCGCATCTCGGAGGAAGGCATACGGACGATAGCGTACTTGCCCTCCTTACCCATCAGCTGGCAGGAGTTACCGGCGGAACGGGCGATAGCGGCGCCCTTGCCCGGCTGGAACTCGACGGCGTGGATGAGCGTACCGACGGGGATGTCGGCGAGGGGCAGAGCGTTGCCCGGCTTGATGTCGGCGTCAGAACCGGACATGATGGTCTGACCGACCTCGAGACCCTTGGGGGCCAGGATGTAGCGCTTCTCACCGTCAGCGTAGTGCAGCAGAGCGATGCGAGCGGAACGGTTCGGATCGTACTCGATCGTGGCAACCTTGGCGGGCACGCCGTCCTTGTTGCGCTTGAAGTCGATCACGCGGTAACGACGCTTCACGCCGCCGCCCTGGTGGCGGGTGGTGATGCGGCCGTTGTTGTTACGACCGGCCTTCTTGGGCAGGGGCTCGAGAAGAGACTTCTCGGGCTTGGTGCAGGTGATCTCGGAGAAATCGGAGATCGTCTGCCAACGCCTACCAGCAGAGGTCGGCTTAAGGTGCTTTACAGCCATTACAATCCCTTTCAATAGGAATCCGTTAGCCATCGCAGACAGGGATTCGAGGTTCTGCCTCGGGTGCGATGACACCGGACGTATACACGGTTCCGGGCGTGTCCATTTAATACGCCCAAAACCTTGAGCTCTCGCCTCCCCTATTTGGGAGGCATGAGCTCACTCAACAGCAGCGAGTCTTAGGCCTGGTTGCCAAAGACCTCGATGGTGTCGCCCTCGGCCAGCGTGACGATAGCCTTCTTCCAAGAACGGGTCTTGCCGGCGACATAGCGCACGCGCTTGGTCTTGGGCTTGACCGTCAGGGTGTTCACGCGAACGACCTTGACGCCGAAGATCTCCTCGACAGCGTCCTTGATCTGATACTTGTTAGCATCCTTGGCGACCTCGAACGTGTACTTGTTCAGCTCCATGCCGGAGAAGGAACGCTCGGACACGATCGGACGGATGATGATCTCGTGGGCGGTCATTTATGCAAGCACCTCCCCGAAGTGAGCGGCGATGTCGGCGGGCATCAGCACAGCGTTGTTGTTGACGAGATCGTAGGTGTTGGCCTCGTCGGCAGTGATGATGAACGTCTTGGGAATGTTGCGGAACGACAGGTAGGCGTTGACGTCCTCATCGCGAACGATGATGGTCAGACGCTTGCCCTCAAGGCCGAGAGCCTTGAGCATGGCGACGGCAGCCTTGGTGGAAGGCTTCTCGAAGCCGTAGTCGTCGACGAGCACGAGCTCGCCATCGGCCAGCTTGGCGGACAGCGCGGAGCGCATAGCCAGCTTGACCTCCTTGTTGTTCATACGCTTAGCGTAGGAACGGGGCTTGGGGGCGAAGACGACGCCACCGTGACGCCACTGGGCAGCACGGATGGAACCCTGGCGGGCACGGCCGGTGCCCTTCTGGCGCCAAGGCTTCTTGCCGCCACCGGAAACCTCAGAGCGACCCTTAGCAGACTGGGTGCCCTGACGCCAAGAGGCCATCTGGCACTTGACGATGTGGTGCATAACGTGGATGTTCGGCTCGATGCCGTACACCTCAGCGGCGAGCTCGGCCTCGGCGACCTTCTTGCCCTCGCTGTTCTTTACTTCAAACTTTGCCATTTAAGTGTTCTCCTTGGTATGACGCTGGGCTAAATGGGCTGGGCCCTTAGGCCATACGGATGGCGACGAGACCATTCTTGGCACCCGGGACAGCGCCCTTGACCAAGATGAGGTTCTGCTCGGCATCGATGCGGACAACGGAAAGGTTCTTGACGGTAACGCGCTCGTTACCCATGTGACCGGCCATCTTGACGCCCTTGAGGACGCGCGCAGGATAGGCGCACTGACCGATAGAACCGGGGTGACGCTGGAAGTGAGAACCATGCGTCATAGGACCGCGGCGCTGACCCCAGCGCTTGATGCGACCCTGGAAGCCCTTACCCTTGGAGGTACCGATGACGTCGACCTTCTCGACATCAGCGAAATCAGCGACGGTGACGACCTCGCCGACCTTGTGCTCCTCGCCGTTCTCGACGCGGACCTCACGAAGGAAGCGGACAGGCTCGACGCCAGCCTTGGCGAAGTGACCAGCCATGGGCTTGTTCACGTTCTTGGCCTTGATGTCGCCGAAACCGATCTGAACGGCGTCATAGCCGTCGGTTGCCTGAGTTTTAACCTGCGAGACAGCGCAGGGGCCAGCCTGGATGACCGTGACGGGAACGACGTTATCGTCCTCGTCCCAAACCTGGGTCATGCCAATCTTGCGGCCGAGAATCATGCTGATCAAGATATGATCCCAACTCTCGCGTGGTCTTGGGACAATGCGTACACCACCGAGCGTACGCCCCTAGAGGACCACTACTTACACGACGTGCTCCCCAGCCTTGTATTGCGCCCGGACTACCTGACAACCCTATTAAGCAGGCATTTTGTCCAGCCAGAATACTCCCCTGGTTACACACAGCTGTTTAGTATACACGGCTGCGGGCGTATCCATCGAGATTCATATTTCACTCACATTGTTTACGCAGGTAAAGTGCGTGGATGTCTCCTGGGCACGGCGGAGGGTCGGAGAAATATATTAAGGTCCCTGCTCTACAGTGAACAGGATACTGTTCCTTGTCATGGTATTCGGTTTCGTAATCGGCACATTCACCTTCAACATTTATCGGCTGACCAAGGCTTATCGGCATGGTCAGGAGATAAGAAGTGCTACAGAAATGCAGGACAGC
>DBGEDL010000105.1:0-2034 GCA_048375035.1 Collinsella sp. | reverse complement strand
GCGCCGGTTTGACCGGCCCGCCACGGGTCAATCTGCAGTGCGGCCCGAACCCCGTGAGGGCCGGCGCCTTTAGACGCGTGCCGGAAATCCAAGGGTTATACCCTAAGAGCAAACCACCCCTTTTAGGGGTGGTTTTGATTGATTTGTGACGTCGCTAGAAGTTGGCGTCGTTGAGTTGTTCGCTCTCGAGGCCGTCGAGCAGTTGCTGTTCGGGCGTATCGGCGACGCTCTCGAGTAACTCGGTGGGGTCGACGTTCATGTTCCTACCGGCTTCGTTGCCGTTGACCAGGTCGTCCGAGAAGATATCGACTTCCATTTCTTCGGCCTCTTCGATCTGAACCTCGAGCGGCACCTGGGTGCGCACGAGCTTAACGGCCGGGCGCATGCGGGCAAACAGCGGCACGTACTCGATGATGATGGCCGAGTTCTCAAGACCGTACCAGCGTGCCGGGCTTCCGCAGGCGCGGCGGACGGCGTACTTGATGGCCATGACGCGGTGGTCGTTGCGGTTGATGTCCGTTTCGGGGGCAAGCATCTTGCGCAGCATGCAAAAACGGAAGTCGCCCACGTTGCCGCGCGTCTCGTAGATGGAGTAGGTGTGATGCTGCGGCGGCAGCTCGCCCGATGCCATCAAGTCGCCAACAATCTGGCGCAGGTAGGCATTGATGCGCTGGTTGACCTTAAAGCCCAGGTCCAAGCGCACGCGGAACAAAAAGTCCGTGCCAAAGGTCTCGACGGAATACTCGTGCGTATAGGGCTCGTCGGTAACGTGCACGTTGATGAACCAGTATGCCTTGGCGCGCTTGGGATGCTTATCCAAGATGGAATAGAGCACATCGCGGTCGAGCGTGAGCGGGTCGGGGCTGTTGGTGAGGAACACCAGATTGTCGGCGAGCACGGGGTAGGTCTCGTCGTTGCGCAGGCGGCCGAGCTGGTCAATGTACTTGGAGACGGGCAGCAGGATCGTCTGCGTGCGCTCGATGGCGGTGCCGCGGCGCCACACATACATAAGGCCAAACAGCAGCGCGGCCAGGAAGATCATGACGTAGCCGCCGTCAAAGAACATGGTGAGGCACGAGGCAAAGAAGCACAGCTCAATGGCACCGAAGAGCAGGGCGAAGACGCAGGCGCCCAGCTTGTGCTTGAGGATGCCGGCGATGTAGCTCGTCAAAAGCGTCGTGGTCATGAGCATGGTCACGGTAATGGCGAGGCCGTAGGCGCTCTCCATGCGCTCGGAGTTTTGGAACAGCAGCACGATGAAGATACAGCCGACCCACATGATGTTGTTGACGAGCGGAATATAGAGTTGGCCCTTGGTGTCGCTGGGGTAGTGGATGCGCAGATGCGGCATAAGGTTGAGGCGCGTGGCCTCGGATACCAGCGAGAACGAGCCGGTGATGAGCGCCTGCGAGGCGATGATGGCCGCCACGGCCGAAAGCACGATGGCAAAGGGGCGCAGGGGCTCGGGGAGCATCATATAGAACGGGTTGACGATATCCATCGCGAGCATCTGGGGGTTGGAGTTATTGGCGAGCAGCCAAGCTCCTTGACCCAGATAGTTGAGGATAAGGGCCGCCTTAACAAACGGCCAGGATGCATAGATGTTTGCCTTGCCCACGTGGCCCATATCCGAGTAGAGGGCCTCGGCGCCGGTCGTCGACAGAAAGACGAAGCCGAGCACCATGATGCCCGAGTGGTTGATGGGCGAGAACAGAAACATGATGCCGCGGATGGGGTTGAGTGCGCGTAGGATGGACAGGTTGCCGAGCATGTTGAACAGGCCGGCGCCAGCCAAGAACAGGAACCACAGCGTCATGAGCGGGCCGAACAGCTTGCCGATCGACGAAGTGCCGGCGCGCTGCATGGCAAACAGGGATGATTGTAGAACGGGGACATCGTTTGGGAAATCATACTTTTAACCATATCCGGGGATTCGAATACCGAAGCAAGAACTATCTGGCCAATACGGACAAAGCAACGAGCTGATCCATACCAACCTGTTCCGTCCGCCACATGGCCACATGCGCTGGATGC
>DBGEDL010000104.1:0-4850 GCA_048375035.1 Collinsella sp. | reverse complement strand
TTCCCCAGCGCCGCCTCTTCCGGAATAGGAGCAATCCATTTGTTGCGATAAGCCCTGACATAGGTCTTGCCCTTGTTCTTATAAGACATGAGCTTGAGGTGAAGAATTTCCTGTCCCGTGGCCATTTTTAGTCACCAACTATATCAATTGGTGTACATTATATTTTACTCTAGTTTGACCAAAAAACAAGAGCCCTGCCAGTTTTTTTCTGTCTGGCAGGGCTCTTGAGGTTTCGCGTTATCTAGATAGTAGATTTACCGCGGAGTTCGGGTTTTAATCAAAAAACGGCGGAAAATTCCGCCTTTTATGATGTTTTGTACGAATAGGCACCCTCTGTCGGAGCCCTACTTCCTGCCCGCAAAGAGCCAGGGACAGCACACCCTCTCGAGCAGTCCGATGACGCCGTAGATCACGAGACCAAGAAGGCTCATGCCCAGAATGGCGTTGAACATGAAGAGCACGTCCCCCATGCCCCAGGCGTCCATGATGAGGTAGCCGAGCCCCGAGGTGGTTGCGAAGCTTTCGGCCAGAAAGAGCACCGCGACCGCCGTGCCGCTCGCCACCTTGAGGGAGGTGAAGAGCGCGGGGAGCGCTGCAGGAACATAGAGATGTCGGACGGCCTCGGCCGTCGTGCCGCCCATCGAGCGGAAGGCCTTGACCCAGGAGGGATCGATGCTGAGAGCCCCCGCACGGATGATGACGAGCACCTGATAGCCCGTCGTAAGCGCAATGAGGAGAACGCGCGAGGCGTCTCCGAGCCCCACCAGCGTGAAGAAGACGGGAAGTAATACGATCTTGGGCAGCGGATAAGTAATGAAGAGGAGCGGACTGCCCGCCAGATCCGCCGCGCGGCAGTGTCCGAGCAGAAGTCCCAGAGGAAAGGCAACCGCGACGGCCGCAACAAGGCCGAGCGTCAGGCGCCAGAGGCTCACGAGGATGTGCCCCCAGAATTCAGGCGTGCTCAGAGACTCGGCGAAGAGCCTGATCGTGGCCACGGGATCGGGCAGAAGGTCGGGCCCGAGCGCAAGCGCGCCCGCGTGCCAGCATCCGCCCAGAAAGAGAAAGCCGAGGATGTAACGCAGCACGATCATTCGTCCTCTCCCGAAGCGGCCGCCAGCCTCGCGTGAATGCGGCGCACGGTGTCGTAAAAGGCAGGCGAGGCCCTGTCGCCGCAGCCGAGCTCCTGCGAGTAGGCGGGATTTTCAAAGCATTCGGGCGCTCTGCGGCCGTGGGGCGCAAGCATCAGGACGTGCGAACCGAGCGCCACGGCCTCGCCGATGTCGTGTGTCACCAGAATCACGCTGCAGGGATGCCTGCGGCGGAGCGCAGTCAGGAAATCCTGCATGCGCGCACGCAAAAGCGCGTCAAGAGCCGAGAAGGGCTCGTCCATGAAGAGAACCTGAGGCTGCACGATGAGCGCGCGGCCGAGCGCAAGACGCTGCCGCTGTCCTCCCGAAAGCTCGGAAGGAAAGCGCGACTCGAGCCCCGAGAGCCTGAGTTCGGAAAGCATGGCCGAGACACGTCCGGCCGAATCGGCGCAGCGTCCGGCGGAAAGCTCCAGTGGAAGCGCGAGGTTCTCCCTCACGCGCTTCCACGGAAAAAGACCGAGATGCTGCCAGACGAAGCTTGTGCGCATGTCCTGAATCGAACGGACTCCGCCCTGAGGAGAGGTCCACCTGACCGTCCCCGAAATCGAAGGCCTCAGCCCCGCAAGAGCGGTGAGAAGCGTCGACTTCCCGCAACCGGACTCGCCGACGATGGCAAGCGAGGCCCCCGGCGGCAGCGACAGATCCAGCCCCTCAATGACGGGCCTGCCGTCGTAGCCAAGCGTAAGCCCGTTGCAGGCCAGTCCCGGCGGCTCAAGCGCCTCTTCCCTTTGATTCTGCATGCGCACCTTCGAATTACGGACGGATCACCACGCTGTCGTAAGCGGGCACCGACTTGATCATGTTCTTTCCGACCATCCATTCTCCCACGCGGCGCACGTCTTCGGCGCTCGGCAGGGGAGGCAGACCGTCATTCGTGCCGAACATGGAGAAGCGGACCATCGTGTAGTTCTGCGCAACGGGCGCAGGCAGCAGGCCCTTCTTCACCATGACGGCGCGGAAGCGGTCGGGCTCCGACTCTATGAGTCTGGCGGCATCCGCCACGGCACCCCGGAAGGCGGCGACGGTCTTGTCGTCAAGTCTGTCCTTCTTGAGCGCAACGACGGCAAGCGCCTCGTTGAGACCGCGGTCATCCCAGATCACGCGTCCGCCCTTCGCCTCGACGACGGAGACGAGCGGCTCGGGCAGCATGGCCGTTGCGGCCTTGCCGGTCTGAAGCATCTGCAGGCGGATCGGGATCTGCTTGACCTCAAGGTTCCTGAGCGCGCCATCGGAAAGCTTTTCCTCAGCCTTCATGCGGTCGAGCAGGTAGTCGATGATCGTGGCGGAGCTCATGGCCGTCTCCGTACCGTCGAGATCCTTGAGCGAGCGGATCTTCTCGGCGGCGGCAGGCGCGACGACGAGACCAAAGGCACGCTGCGCCCGGCTCGTATGGGTCGTCGTGAGAATCACGGCCTGGGGAACGCCTCGTTCATTCTGAGTGAAGACGTTCATCAGATCGCCGAAATGCCCGTCAAGGCGGCCCGCACGCATGGCGGCACCAAGTTCGAGAGCAGACTTGAAAGGAATCACCTCAACGTCAAGCCCTCTGGCATTGAACAGCTTCTCGTCGGCCGCAGCGTGGATCACAATGGCGTCGGCAGCTGGAAGCACGCCGATGCGAAGGGGCTCGGCGTCGACCGTCGCGGAAACCATCGTGCCGGCAGCCAGCAGGGCCGCCCATAAAGTCTTCTTCAAAATGAGCTCCTTAGGGAAAAGCTAGTCGCGCCGGCGCGCGGCCTCCCCCGCCGTCACAGACCCACGTTGAGATCCGCGTCGGGATCTCCGGCGTCGTCATAACGGTAGGGAGCTTCATCGTCGAACGGCACGTCGGGCGGCATGCCCGAGACGTCATATTCTTTCATACCATCGGGTACAAAATCAATCTTCTCGTCCGAAAGCTCAGGCGGCAGGCTCTCCGCAAAGGCGGCGGACTCTCCCGCGGTACGCCCTGGGGCGCTTGCTGCCAGAGCCTCCCTTACGGAAACACGGGAGGCTCCCTGAGGCGCGGCCTGCTCGCCCGAGACGGAAGAAGTCCCCGTGTCGCCCCTGAGGAAGCGCTGTAGCTGCGCGACGATCGGATTGGACGAAAGGGGGCGGACTCGCCGCCCCAAGGCTTTTCAGCCGCACGCTGGCTCTCGAACCTTGCCTGATTCTCAATGCGCAGGCGGTACTCGCGTTCCG
Source organism: Collinsella sp. (assembly GCA_048375035.1). GTDB lineage: Bacteria > Actinomycetota > Coriobacteriia > Coriobacteriales > Coriobacteriaceae > Collinsella. Next base: position 1,521 of record DBGEDL010000104.1, on the reverse strand, counting down.
CAAGACGAGCCTCGTCCGCAAGGCGCTGAAGCTCAGCCCTTCTGTCGTTGAGCCTGCGCATCGCGTCCATGTCCCTCGCCGCATCATGGGCAAGCATTTCGATGCGGGCCTTCGTGCGCTCGAGCTCGATGAAGGCCTTCCTTACCTCAAGGCGGGCGCCCTCCTCGGGCGTGCCCGTCGAGAGCTCCTCGGTGAGGAGCTCCTCATAATAGGAAAGGCTGGCACTCTCTCCGAGCCTCATGAGAAGGGAAGCAGGATTGACGCAGCCTCCTTCCTCGTCCTCTGCCGCCGCTGCGCGCCAGACCTCGATGATGCGTTCGGCGGCGGGATGCGTGCTAGACAGGAACTTCTCCTCGATCGAGTGGCTGAATTCGCTCACGAGATGAGGATAGGAAAGGAGGCACTGGAGCATGCGCTCCCTAACGTCCTTGACGCGAACTCGAGGCTCGGGTGCGGGCTTCACGGGCCAGCGTGAAAAGCGGTCGTCACGCCTGCGGGCAAAGCCGCCGCGCCCCTGCTGCCGGCCGCCATCGAAGGACGGTCTGGAGGGAGCGGCACCGGCGAGTCCGTACTGGCGCTCGATGTCATCCGCCTGCAGGCGGGTGATGCCCGCAAGCTCGCGGATGAATGCAAGCCGCAGGATGGGCGCATGCTGCATCGAGAGCACCCAGGGCTTGGCCTCGGCCACGAGCTTCGCACGCTCCTCGGCGTACATGAGCTCCTTTCCTTCGAGAAGGAGCTTCTTCATGAAGTCCGTGAGTCCATAGGCCTTTTCAATCTGGCGCTCGAAACCCTCAGCGCCCTCCGCCTTGATGAGGCTGTCGGGATCGTGCTCGGGCGGCAGAATGATGAAGCCCGCCTTCTGCACGTCCGTGATGACGGGCAGGGCCGCCTCAAGCGCACGACGCGCAGCCTTGCGGCCGGCGGCGTCGCCGTCGAACGAGAAGTAGACGCTGTCGGTGAGCTTGAAGAGCTTCCTGACATGCTCGGGCGTGATCGACGTACCGAGTGCGGCGACGGCCTCCTCGAACCCGGCCTGCGAAAGCTGGATCACGTCCATGTAGTCCTCGCAGACGATGGCGCGGCCCTTGCCGTAGATCGCCTCCCTGCCTTCGAAATAGCCGTAGAGCTCGCTGCCCTTGTGGTAGACCGGCGTTTCGGGACTGTTGAGGTACTTGGGCTGCTCGTCGCCGTTCATCGTGCGGGCGCCGAAACCGATCACAAGCCCCTTGGCGTTGCGGATCGGGAACATGATGCGCCCTCTGAACGCATCGTAGCGCCTGTCGTTCCTGACCAGCCGGGCGGTGCCAGAAGAACAAAGTTCCTGGAGACTTTAGACCGCATCATTCCTTGGCAGGACTTGAAATCTTTGATAGGCCCTTATTACAGTGAAGGCAAACGCAGCGCTCAGCCTTATCCTCTGGAACTCATGATCCGCATTCATTTCCTTCAGCTGGTTTATAACCTTTCTGATCCCATGTGTGAGGAGACGCTTCACGACTCGTTCGCATGCCGCCGCTT
>DBGEDL010000103.1:0-22524 GCA_048375035.1 Collinsella sp. | reverse complement strand
GGCTTTGTAAAGCCGTTTGGCCCCACCCGCATAGCGGGTGGTTTCTGATGCGGCGCGCTGCGCGCCCCGCACAGGCTAAAGCCTCTAAAGAGAAGAGGCGGGGCATGCCCCGCCTCTTACACCACATCTCTGCGCGCTACCCCCCTCAGAGGCGAAAAAGCAAAAACAGCCCCCATTTTAGCGTCATCAGAGCCAAAACGGGGGCTGTTCCGCGCTTCAACCAGCTGGTAAAAGCCTTTACCTTGCTGAATATTCTCAATTTTGCACGGCGCAGGCGGGGGTACCTTTGTCCACGGCAGAATATGGAAGCCAATCACCAACCTACTGGCAAGTTCGTGCCGGCAGCCCCGGCCTTTCCTTTGCCTAGCGCGACCCTCGCGAAGCGCGTGAACGATAGGGAAAGGAAAGGCCGGGGCGAGCAGCCCGCGGCGTAGTCAGTGTTCGCGTTACGGCAGAATATGGAAGCCCAAAGCGGCGATATCCTTGGCAAAGCCGCGGACGGTGTCGAGCGAGACCTCGTACGGATCGCGGCCGATGTTCTTGCGCTTGGCCAGGATGCTGTTGGGCACCGTGATAATCTGGCAACCGCAGGCTTCTGCCTGGTAAATGTTGATGAGCTCGCGTGTGGACGCCCACAGGACCTCGCAGTTGGGCTTGGCGGCAGCCTTCTTGACCGACTCCGTCATAAACGGAATGGGATCGACGCCGGTGTCGGCGATGCGACCGGCAAAGAGCGAAATAATGGACGGCGTCTTGGCGTCAACGGCCTCGACCATCTCGTCGACCTGCGTAGGCGTAAAGATGGTGGTGACGTTGACCTTGATGCCGTCGGCCGAAAGCTTGCGGACCAGCTCGGCGGTGGATTCACCCTTGGTGGTCACGCACGGGATCTTAACGTAGACGTTCTCGGCCCAGGTAGCGATCTCGCGGGCCTCGACCTCCATGGTCTCGACGTCGTCGGCAAAGACCTCAAACGAAACGGACACATCGGTGATATGGGTCAGGACCTCTTTGGCAAACGCGCGGTAATCCGTCACGCCGCCCTTCTTCATAAGGGACGGGTTGGTCGTGAAACCCTGAACGTTGCCGTTCTCGTACATGTCGAGCATGCCCTCGAGGTTTGCACCGTCAGCGAACACCTTGATTGCCATCTGCCTGATTCCTTTCGCTTGCACATGGGCGTTAAACTGCTAAACACTTTACCTACGTTTATCAAGTCGTGAGCTGCGGGTTTTTATCTTCTCGGCGAACGGTTTTGCGGTTTTACCATTTTTATATCAACAACCCAGAGGCAAAACGTTTTTGCCATTCCTGGCGTTTGATTCCGCTCACGGCGCAGAGACGATGCTTCGTCAACACGTTTTCACAACCACTCCAAAACAAAAAGCGGTGACGCCTCATTTGAGACGTCACCGCTTCCGTGTAGGAGCCGGTTATCGGAGCTCCGCCCGATTAGGGCTTAAAGTGTGCCTGGATTACTCTTCCTCAACGTGGTTGATCACAGCGCCCTTGGTGTGGATGAAGTTGGGGACAAAGGCGACGATCAGAAGGACAGCGAGAATCGCGTAGACACCGGTGGTACCGAAGGCCTCGGCAGCGCGGCCGAGCGTAATGCCGATAACGGAGAAGTCGAAGTCGCCGAACGTAGTGTTCTTGAAGCCGAAGACGTCAAGAACAGGCAGGAGCAGAGCAGGGGCAAAGGTGATGAGCAGGCCGTTGACGAAAGCGCCAAGAGCTGCACCCTTGCGGCCACCGGTAGCATTGCCGTAGATGCCGGCGGTAGCACCGCAGAAGAAGTGAGGAACCATGCCTGGGATGATGAAGATGCCCAGGGTAGCGCCCACGATGAACATACCGACCACGCCACCGATAAAGGAAGCGACAAAGCCGAGAATGACGGCGGTAGGAGCGTAGGGGAAGAAGACGGCGCAGTCGACGGCGGGGATGGCACCGGGGATCAGCTTGTTGGAGATGCCCTGGAAGGCCGGGACCAGGTCGGCGAGAATCATGCGGACGCCGTTGTAGACGATGGTGACGCCGACGGCGAAGGACAGAGCACAGGTCAGGGCGTAAACAATCACGTTGTCGCCGCCAGCAGTCTCAGCAACAACCGCAGGATCTGCGATGTAAGCGGCAAAAGCAGTCACCAGGTAGAAGAAGGCCATGGTAAGAGCCGTGGAGATGGTGGTGTCGCGCAGGAAGGCATACTTCTCGGGAACCTCGATCTTCTCGGTGCTGTTCTCCTCGGCGTCCTTAGCAAACAGCGTACCGACTGCAGCGGAGATATAGTAGGCAAGCGAGCCGAAGTGACCCATGGCGATCTCGTCGCCATCGGTAACCTTCTCGGTGAAACGCTGGCCGACGGCGGGAAGCATGGCGCTCACGAGGCCCAGGAACATACCGCCCACAATGATAAGCTGGACATCCTCGAAGCCAGATGCCTGCAGGACAGCAGACAGCAGGCAAGCCATGAACATGCTGTGATGGCCTGTCAGGAAGATGTACTTAAACTTGGTAAAGCGAGCAATGATAATGTTCACGACGTAGCCGAGAATCAGGATCATCATGGTCTGAACGCCGAGGACGCTCTGGGCCATCGAAACGACGACCTCGTTGTTGGGCACGACGCCGGTGATGTGGAAACCGGTCTCGATGAAGGTACCCAGCGGAGCAAGGTTCTCCTGAACAACAGCGGCGCCGGCAGACAGCATGATGTAGCCAAGGATCGGCTTCAGGGTGCCCGTCATCACCTTGTGGGCGGGACGCTTAAGCGCGACAAGGCCGACAAAAGCGAACAGGCCCATAATCCATGCTGGCTTGGTCAGAATCGATTGGATAAACTCAAGTATGGGAAGGATGACTTGCATCTGGGCTTCCTTTCTTTTTAACGTGGGCGCGTTTCCCTCTTCCACAGGGAACCGCCCTTTTTTGTGCCGCTTTAGGCGTTAGCGGCGGCCGCCTTGATTGCCTCGAGGGCGTCTTCGCGGATCTTCTTCTTGTTCACATAGCTGCGAACGATCACGACGTTACCGTGAAGCTCGGGAGCGAGCTCCTTAACGGTGATGAACAGATCCGGATTTGCGGAAGAAGCACCGTTCAGGTCCATAGACTCAACGTCGGCCTTGATGCCCTCCTCCTCGCAAAGCTCCTCGACTTTGCCAGCGAGCATCAGGCTGGACCCGATGCCGTTTCCGCATACGGTGATGATATGCATGGCAACCTTCCTCTCCTACACGTGACGGTTTTCCCGTCTATCCAAAAGCGGCGACGCATCGCCGTGCCATTAAGGCCTAAAAGAATGAACGCATGGTCTCCAGAACTTGCTCGGGCGTATCGCACGCGCTGAGCTTGGCAACGCAGTCCTCGTCCTCGAACATCTGCGAAAGCTCCGCCAAGCAGCCAAGATGGGCCTTGGGGTCGGGCGCGCAGATGCCCACGAGCACGTGAACCGGATCGAAATCCTCATGTCCAAACGCAACCGCAGGATCAAGCGTGACGATGCAGATTCCCGCTTCGCTCACGTTGCCATCGGCCTGGGCATGGGGCATGGCGATGCCCTCTTCCAGAACCATATAGGGACCGAATTTGTGAACCGATGAAATCATGGCGTCGACATAGCTCTGGTCGCATTTGCCGGCGTCTACGAGCAATTTGCCGCACGCCTTGATCGCTTCCTCCCAATCGGAGGCCTCGACATGGCAGGCAACAAGCTCGGGCTTAAGAAGATCGGTCAGCATGCTCGCCCCCTACTCCTCGGGCAGGATATGAAAACCAAGCGCCTGAATGTCGCGGGCAAAGCCCTTGACCGTATCAAGCGAGTACTCAAGCAAATCTTTCCCGAAATTCTTGCGCTTGGCAAGAAGGGCATTGGGGACCGTAATGATCTGGCAGCCAACAGACTCTGCCTGGAAGATGTTGAGCACCTCACGCGTGGATGCCCAGAGAACCTCGGCGGCGGGCTTGACGGCAGCCTTCTTTACGGACTCTGCCATGAGGGGCAGCGGATCGACACCGGTATCGGCGATTCGGCCGGCAAAGATAGACAGAATAGAGGGGGTCTCGGCAGAGACGGCATCGACGAACTCGTCGACCTGCTCGGGCGTGAAGATGGTGGTGACATTCACCTTGATGCCATCGGCGGAAAGGCGCTTGACCAGCGCGGCGGTGGACTCGCCCTTGGTGTTGAGCGCCGGAATCTTAACGTAGACGTTGTCCGCCCAGGTTGCGATCTCGCGAGCCTCGGCCTCCATACCAGCCTCGTCGTCGGCGAACACCTCAAAAGAGACCGACACATCGGTGATGTGCTCAAGAACCGTCTTGGCAAAAGCACGGTAGTCAGTCACGCCACCGGCCTTCATAAGGGAAGGATTGGTCGTGAAGCCCTGAACGTTGCCATTGTCGTGCATGTCAAGCATGCCCTCGAGGTTAGCGCCGTCGGCAAACACCTTGATCGCCATGTTGGTCCTTTCTCATCTAGCATTATTGCTATCGAAAGCCTTTTTCTTTGTTTCAAAAGCTTTTCGGCTTTCTTTTATAAACTACTTCAAAAGATATCGAAAGCTCAATTGCCAACTTTCCGTGAACGGTCGATTATCGGGCGTGAACGTATCTCACTTTTTTTCGAACACCTTTCAGGCAAGACTCTTTACTGGCTGTTGCAGGCATTCTGCACGTCAGGCCAACTACTAATTACAAATAAAAGCAAGGCGTGTCATTCATCTCGTTCGCTCGATTTCGCCTTGTTCTTTTCATATCGATACGTTATATTTCGATTACGAAAGGCATTTCTTTTGCCTTTCGTTCAAAAGGAGCGACTTATGGCATCAACTTCAGACCTTTCCCCGGCCGAACGTCAGCGATTTATCATGAACTGGCTGGCCGAAAAGCCAAATATCTCGGTATCCGACATCGTTCGCCGCTTTTCGGTTTCGGAAGTTACCGCGCGACACGACCTCGTCTCGCTGGAATCGGAAGGCAAATTGCGTCGCGTACGTGGCGGAGCGGTATCGCTTTCTCGTTCCAATGCCATTTCGTATCCCGAAGAGCGCATCAATGTCCAAGTCGAGGCCAAGGAGGCAATCGCCGCGACCGCAGCAACTCTTGTTGACGATGGCGACGTTCTGGTGATCGACATCGGCACCACGGCCTTTTACTTCACTAAGGCCCTCATGGACAAACGCGATATCACCATCATCACCGGCGATCTTGCTATCGCAAACTATGCCAGCTTTAATCTGCCCAATGCTTCGGTAGTGCTGTTAGGCGGCTCCGTGCGAAAGGGTCACCTTTATCTCGCGGGCGCGCTAACGCTCGACTGCATGAGCAAGCTTCATGCCGACAAGGCATTTGTCAGCGCGGACGGATTCCATCCCGACCACGGCTTTACCGTCGAGCATGACTTCTCGGCCATGATCAAGAGCATGTATCTGACCAACTCAAACCAGGGCTATATGATGGTTGACCAGGGAAAGTTCAACAAGACCAGTTTTTATCAGTCCGCGCAGATCGATGACCTCGATGGCATCATCGTTGATGGAGACAATGAGGGCATCATGACGGCGGCCATCGAAAGCAGCCGCAGTCATCCCAAGCTCTATTTTGCAAAATAACTCAAATGGCCGGTTCGCCCACATCGAGGGCGAACCGGCCATTTATTAAATCAAGCCGAAGTGGCGCATCGCCGTAACCGTGCCGTCGTGTGCGACGTCATCGGTCACGTAGTCGGCGACTGCCTTGACCTCGGGCATGGCGTTGCCCATGGCTACAGCCGTCTCGACGGCGGCGAGCATGCCCAGGTCGTTGCCCGAATCGCCAAAGCCAAAGGTGCGCGCGTTGCCGGTGCGGCCCAGATACTCCAGCGCTCGTGCCACGCCCAAGCCCTTGTCGATGCCTTTGGGGCTCAGCTCGCGATTCTGGCCACCGGTGTTGCACAGCTCAAACTCGCGATCGATAAAGCCATCATCGTTGGCTACGCGAGCCAGGTCGCACGCGTTAATGCACACCTTGCCTACGCGCAAGCGGCCACCGACGCGCATCTGGTCAACGCCGTGCACCACGCCGGCGCCTAGCAGAAATGACTGTTCGACACCAACTGGCTCAAGTGAATAGGTGACACCGTTCGTCTCGAACAACGCCTCGCCGCCCGCCACAGTAATACGACGCGCGAGCTCCGCGATAACGTCCTCGTCAAAGCAGTCCTCATGCACCACGCGGCCCTCGACCTCGAGCGTCGCCCCCGCCATGGCAACGATACCCGCCGGGTTCAGCGCACGCAGGCCATCGGCAATCAGCCACAAGGGGCGACCCGTACAGATAAATGCCCGGTGACCCGCATTGCGCAGTCGACCAAATGCATCGACAACAGCCTTCGACGGATGGACTGCATTGAAGTCCTTATCGGTCATATCGTCGGGATCGAACGACGTCAGCGTGCCGTCCACGTCAAAAAAGAGCACAGCGGATTCGGAGCACGCATCAATCATATGGGTTCCTTTCGAGGATAAGGGCAAACGAAGCATCCATCATATAATGGAGCGACGCAACCAGAGAGGTCACCCATGGAATTTTACGCAAGCTGCCCCGAGGGCTTTGAGTCCGCACTCGCCGATGAGCTTAAACGCCTCGGGCTTTCGCATGTCCGCCGCCTGAAGGGCCGCGCTACGTTTGAGGGCGAGCTCGAAGAAGGCTACCGCGCCTGTCTGTGGTCGCGCCTGGCCAGCCGCGTGTTTGTGGTGCTTGGGCGCTTTGAGGCGCAGGATGCCGACGAGCTGTACGACAGCGTTTACGACATCGCCTGGGAGACCATCATCCGCCCCGGCGCCACCATCGCCATCACCGCCCGCGGCGTGACCGAGCAGCTGCGCAACACGCGCTTCTCGGCCCTGCGCGCCAAAGACGCGCTGTGCGACCGTCTGGCCGAGACCACGGGCCGTCGCGCCGACGTCGATGCCGCCGACCCCGATGTTCACCTACTGCTTTCGCTGCGTCAGCGCCGCGCGAGCATCAGCCTGGACCTTTCGGGCGACCCGCTGTTCAAACGCCTGCCGCCCGCAGCGACCCGCGCCGGCGAGGGCGCGCACGTGCTGCGCCCCGACTACGCCGCCCTGGTGCTGGCGCAGGTCGGCTGGACCGCACTGTGCGAGCGCGAGTTGACGGCCGACGATTACGAGGATGAAGCCCTTCCCACGATAATCGATGCCTCGTGCGCCGGCGGCGGCCTGTTGCTGGAAGCCGTGAACATTCTGACCGACCGCGCCCCGGGCGCCACACGCGAGCGCTGGGGCTTTGAGAGCTGGCAGCTGCACGACGCCGCCCTGTGGGAGCAGCTGCTTGCCGAGGCGCGCGAGCGCGAAGCGGCAGCGCGCGAGCGCCAGGCGCGCATCGTGGCCGTAGACATCGACCCCGCCGCCCGCAAGACTGCCGAGCGCATGGTCAAGTGCGCCGGCTACAAGCGTTTTGTCGACTTTTGTGCCGCCAAGCCCGCCACCGTGCTGGACCATGCGGGGGCCGTCGCCGGTGCCGCCGTGGTCGCAGACACCACCGAGACCCCGCTTTCGCTCATGCACGACGCCATGACGCTGGTCGGCGAGCTGCGCCGCGCGCCCGAGCTCGCTTCGGCACCGGTCGCCGCACTCACCCGCGATGGCCTTATGGCCCGCGCGCTCCATGCCGAGCCCGCGCGCTCCATCGCCGTTATGCCCAATAACGAGGAGGCGGCTATTGAGGTTTGGCCTTCGCTCGACCACGCCGCCGCAGCGTTTGAGGCTGCGACCAGTGCGGATGCCGAGGCCGAGGTTGCGGATGCCAACGAAGCCAACGACGAAGCTGCCGCTTCCTCCATGCCCGAACCTACCGCCACGCTCGACCTGGGCGACGGCAAGCCGCTGCCCGTGCTCATCCCCGAGTCTGAGCAGTTCGCCAACCGCCTGCGCAAGAACGCCCGCCTGCGCCGCAAGTGGGCCAAGCGCGAGGGCGTGAGCTGCTACCGCGTCTACGATGCCGACCTGCCCGATTACTCTGCCGCCATCGACCTGTACGAGGGCTGCCCGCAAACGCCGGGACGCTGGCTCGTTATTGCCGAATACGCCGCGCCCAAGACCATCGACCCCGCACTGGCTCAGGCCCGCATGCTCGACATCTTGGCCATCGCGCCGCGTATCCTGGATGTTCCGGCCGAGCATGTGCACGCCAAGGCCCGCATGCGCTCGCGCGGCGGCTCGCAGTACGGCAAGCAGGGCGCCGGCAAGGGCGGCTCGGGCGAGCGCGCCAACATCGCGCGCCGCCGCCTGCCGCTCATCGAAGAGGGCGGCCTTACCTTTGCCGTCAACTTTGACGACTACCTGGACGTCGGCATCTTCCTGGATCACCGCGTCACCCGCAATCTGGTGCGCGAGCACGCCAAGCAGGCGCGCCGCTTCCTCAACCTGTTTGCCTACACCGGCACCGCCACCTGCTACGCGGCCGATGGCGGCGTCGAGGAAACCGTGACGGTCGACCTCTCGAACACCTACCTGGACTGGGCCGAGCGCAACATGCGCCAGAACGGCTTTGTGGGCCCGCAGCATCATTTTGTGCGCGACGACGTGCTCACCTGGATTCGCGACCAGCGCCAGACGCGCAACCGCTGGGACCTGATCTTTGTCGACCCACCCACGTTCTCGAACTCGTCCAAGATGGGCCGTCGCACCTGGGATGTCCAGCGCGATCACGTTGAGCTGTTGGCCGGCGTGTCGCGCCTACTCACGCAGGGCGGCCATGCCATCTTTAGCTGTAACCTGCGTGGCTTCCGTCCCGAGACGCGCAAGCTCGCGCGTGCGGGCGTGGTGCTGCAGGACATTACGGCGCAGACCATCCCCGAGGACTTCGCGCGCAACCAGAAGGTGCACCACTGCTATATCGTGCGCCGCCTGCCCATCGAGGACGCCATGGCCGAGGTCGGCTTTAGTGCCGAGGAGATTGCCGAGCGCGTCGAGGAGCTGCGCAGCCCCGAGACCCGCAAGCCCCGCGCGGCAGCGCCCCGTTCGATGCCCACCGGCGACGACAGGCCGCACGCCACCGGCAAACCCTCCCCCGCCGGCAAACCAAAAAAGAAGAAGTTCTACGCCAGCAAACCAAAGGGCAAATAACAAAGTTGCGGTGGAATACGGACTGTTTTGCCTGGAATTAGGCAAATTTAGACTGTATTTCACCGCAACTCATATTGGGATGGTGGTTGGCGATCTAGCCTTGGGTGACCAATCGGTAACCGATACCCACATGCGTTTGGATATAGCGCGGGTGCGCGGGGTCGGACTCAATCTTCTTGCGCAGCGTGCCCATAAAGACGCGCAGGCTCGCCAGGTCGCTCTTAGTTGCCGTGCCCCAAATCTCGTGCAGGATAAACTGGTGCGTCAGTACCTTGTCGGCGTTGTGTGCCAGCAGGCACAGGAGCTTATACTCGATCGGCGTCAGATGCAGTTCCTCGCCATCCATCGTGGCGATGCCGGCATCAAAATCGATATGCAGCTCACCGGTATCGAACGAGCCCTCGGAGACAACGCCGCCCGTCTGCGCATACGAAAGGCGCCTGAGCGTCGTGCGAATGCGCGCGAGCAGTTCCTCGACCGAAAATGGCTTGGTCAGATAGTCGTCGGCACCGGCATCGAGCGCGCGGATTTTGTCCGCATCCTCGCTGCGCGCCGAGACCACGATAATCGGCATGCCCGACCATGCGCGCACCGACTCCACCACCTTGACGCCGTCCATATCGGGCAGGCCCAGATCGAGCAGCACGATGCTCGGTGCCTGCGATGAGGCGGCGGCGATGGCAGCATGGGCGGTCTCCACAGCCATATGGCGCAAGCCGTGCGCCTCGAGCGCGGCAACAATAAGATTGCGGACGGCGGGGTCGTCCTCAACGACCAAGATGAGCGGTTTTACGGCAGAGTTCGGCACAGCGCTACTCCTTATCAAACGAAACGTCGGCGGCAGGAAGCTCAATCGTAAAGACCGAGCCGTGCGGGTCCGCCGCGGCAACCTCTATGCTACCTCCATGCGCCAGCGCAATGGAGCGGCAGAGCGAAAGACCCAGGCCCACGCTGCGGTGACTGTCAGCCAGACCGTGGTTGGCGGTATAGAACGACTCGAAGATCCGCTCGCGATCCTCGGGTGCGATACCCGGACCATCGTCGGCCACCGAGCACGCCACGCGTCCATCGTCGACGCTAATCGAAATCATGATATGCGAGCCCGCGGGCGTATAGGTGATGGCGTTGTTCACCAGATTGACCACCAGCTGCACCATCAGGCGTGCATCGACGTTGACGAGCGCCGGCTCATCGCACGCCACCACCTTAAGGTCGTGCTCGCGCACGGCAGGGTTCACGTGGCGCAGCGCCTCCTCGACGATATCGTCCATGAGCTCGAGCGTGGTCGACAGGCGCATGCCGCCACCCTCGAGCTTGGTGATGGCGAGCAGGTTCTCGACGGTGGCGTTGAGCCACAGCGCATCCGAGCGAATGGATAGAAGCAGGCCGCGGCGCGTCTGGGCATCGAGCACTGCAGTGCCGGTCGAGCCCTGGTCGAGCAGCACGTCGGCATTACCCGAAATACTGGTAAGCGGCGTGCGCAGATCGTGCGAGATGGAGCGCAGCAGGTTGGCGCGCAGCTGTTCGTTTTTGGCGAGCACCGCCGCTTCCTCGCGGGCCTCCATGGCGCGGGCGCGGTCGAGCGCCAGCTCGCCTTCGCTCACGATGGCATCGGCAAGCGTCCGCTCCTCGTGCGTCAGCACGTCGGGCTCGGCAACGATGGCCAGCACGCCCACCACCGAGGCGGGGTCGCCCGAGCGGACGAAGCCGTCGCCCGTGCGAACCGTCAGGTAGATGCCAAAAAACGCCGAGCCGCCATAGGTGGCATCGAGCGGCGTTCCCACATAGGCGGACGCCGAGAGCCGCGGCGGCATCTGCGGCGCCAGTTCATGCACCGGCGCGGCATCGCCCACGGCCGTGTATGTCGCGCGCGGCAGCAGGTCATCGCCCTCGGCGTCGGCGCTGTACCACACGACCGGACAGCCCGAAAGACGCGCCAGCTGCGTTGCCATGGCATGGACAATCTGCTGCTGATCGGCGCAGCGCTGCAACATGCGGTTGGTCTCGAGCACCATATGCGTGCGGCGGTCGCTGGCGGCAGCCTGTGCCAAGGCGCGGCGCAGGGCCAACGCAATCGAGCTCGACACAAGCGAGACCACGAACATGATGAAGAACATGCCGGGATAGACGCGGTCGATAAGCGACAGCGAGTAGCGCGGGTCGACAAACAAGAAGTTGTAGAGCGCCACGGCGGCAGCCGAGCTCAGCAAGCAATACAGGCGACTCCAGGTAAAGAATGCGCACAGCTGCACGGCGAACACATAGACGATCATGATGCTCGGCACGAGACCCGGATGGTCGAGCAGCGCGCCCACAATCGTCGCCGCGACCAACAGCCCCACCGACACGCAGGCGTCATACAGAGGAGTGCGGCGCGTCAGCGTTGTGCGCCGCCACCAAAAGCTATCGGCAATATCGCCGTCCGTACGGACGTCCATCAGCGCCCCGCCCCTTTCTCAAAAACAAAAACCACCACAAAGGGACAGGCACCTTTGTGGTGGTTTCCCTTGTGGTGGTTCCAAGTGTATAGCCTTTGCAACCGGCGGTCGCTAGACAAACAACACGTGCGCGAGCAGCGCGCAAACGCACGCCGCGACAAGCAGCGTAACCACGATCGAGATCACGCGGTCGGCCATGTCCATGTTGGCGCGATTCGTAAAGAACCGATCTTCGGCGGCGTCGACGCGCGCCTCACGCACCATTTCGACCACCGCCTCGCGGCCATCAAGCATCTTTGCATCCATGTTTGCCTCCCCGGTCTCAATCTTGTCCATCGAAAACCAACTCCGTGCAACCCGTCGGCGCCTACGGCCGCTCGTTGGGGGCCAGGCGCTGCATCTTGTTCACGGCCTTGAACTTGGTGAACAGCGGCACGTACTCAAAGCTCACGTTGGAGTTCTCCAGGCCGTACCAGCGTGCAGGCGTGCCGGCGGCGCGGCGAATGATGTACTTGAGCGTGATGGCCGTACGCTCGCTCGGCTCCACATCGCTTTCAGGCGCCAGAAGCTTACGAATCAGGACGAACTTGAACGTGCCGATGTTACCCGGATCCTTGTAGACCGAGTAGTCATGCGTCTGCGGCGGCAGCTCGCCGGTGGCAGCCAGGTCCTGAACAACCTGACGCAGGTAGGCATTGACGCGCTGGTTGATCTTGTAGCCCAGGTACAGATGCACGCGGAACACGTAGTCGGTGCCGAACGTCTCAACCGAGTAGGCAAACGTATACGGCTCGTCCATGGTCTCGACGTTGACGAACCACCAGGCGCGGGCACGCTTGGGATGCTTGTCCAAGATCGAATAGACGATATCGCGGTCGATGTAGTCGGTATGGGTGTCCTTGGTCAGGTACACGACGTTGTCGCTCATGCGCTCGTAACGGTCGTCGTCGCGCAGGCGCTTGAGCTGCGGCAGGTAGCTGCGCAGCGGCAGCAGCGTAAACTGGCGCTGCTCGACCGCCGTGCCGTTGTACCAGCACACCATAATGCCCATGATGAGTGCAGCCATGAGGATGGTGAAGTAGCCGCCGTGGAAGAACTTGGTGAGCGAGCTCACGAAGAAGAAGCCTTCGAGCAAAAGGAAGAAGGCCGCGAAGATCCACGGCGCGACCTTGAGCTTGCGCTCCTCGTGCAGGTAGAAGAAGAGCAGCAGCGTGGTGCACATCATAGTCAGCGTAATGGCAAGGCCGTAGGCGGCTTCCATATGCGCCGAGTTCTGGAACAGCAGCACCACGATGACGCAGCCGACAAGCATGACGTTGTTGACCATGGGAATATAGAGCTGGCCCTTGGTCTCGGCAGGGTAGAAGACCTGCATGTGCGGCATGAGGTCCAGACGGCTGGCCTCGGACACCAGCGAGAATGCGCCGGTGATGAGCGCCTGCGAGGCAATGATGGCCGCGACGGTGGAAAGGCCGACGGCAAACGGGCGCAGGCCCGGGGCGAGCATCTGGTAGAACGGGTTGAGATCGGCAATGCCCATGAGCTCGGGGTTGGCAGCGTTGTTCATAAGCCAAGCGCCCTGGCCCATATAGGAAAGCAGCAGGCAGCACTTAACGAACGGCCAGGTAGCGTAGATGTTGCCGCGGCCGACGTGGCCCATGTCGGAGTAGAGCGCCTCGGCACCGGTGGTGGCGAGAAAGCAGCTGCCCAGAATCATGATGCCCGCGTGGTTGTTGGGGCTCAACAAAAAGGCGATGCCGCGGAGCGGGTTGAGGCACAGCAGCACGGCGGGGTGCTGTAAGACAAAGAACAGACCCGTGCCGCCCAGGAATAGGAACCACAGCGTCATGATGGGGCCAAAGGCGTGACCGATCTTGGCCGTACCGATGCGCTGTACCAAGAAGAGCACGATGATGATGGCGAGCGTAATGGCGACGACGCGGCCCTGGTCATCGCCCAGCACGGCATGGACCGCCGGGATGGTGCGCAGGCCCTCGATGGCCGTGGTAACGGTAACGGCCGGCGTCAGGATGCCGTCGGCGAGCAGCGCGGCGCCACCCAGCATGGCGGGGATGATAAGCCACTTGCCGCAGCGCTTGACCAGGCTGTACAGGGCAAAGATGCCGCCCTCACCATGGTTATCGGCGCGCAGCGAGATGAGCACATACTTGATGGTGGTCAGCAGCGTGACCGTCCACACGACAAGGGAGAGCGCGCCGAGCACGAACTCCTCCGTCACGCTTCCGATGCCGCCGTTGCCGGCAACGAGCGCCTTGGTTACATACATAGGGCTGGTGCCGATATCGCCGTACACCACGCCCAGCGTGACGAGCATCGCCGAGATGCTCACAGGAATCGCAGCGTGCGAGGCTGCCTCCTTGGCCTTTTGTTCCATAAGCCGGTTTCCTCCCAACTTTAACGTTCGAGGGGATTATAGGTAATCGGCCCATGTTTTAATGCACTGTTTTCCCAGCTAGATAAAGATTTATACAGTCTTTAGGCCACCGCGGCGATATGGAATGCGACAAAGGGACTGTCCCCTTGTCACATTTGTCATTTTCCGAGCCAGTTTTTGAACCACCACTCCATGGATCGGCTCATCTCGGCCATAAAGGGACTCGTGTGCTTGCGGGTATAGATGTCCACGACGCGCTCCCCCACCTCGCGGGCGTGCGGACGAAACATCGCATCCATCTCGGCCACCTGCGCGTCCATGGTCGCGGCATCCGCACGGCAGTAATGCTCCTCGTGCACCAGGTTCACCACGGGATGTGCGATCGCCGGGCGCTCTTTGCGAGGCGTGCCGATGATGAGCATCGACAGCGGCATGGTATACGGAGGCAGATCCAGCAGCTCGGCCACTTCCTCGGCATTCTCGACGACATCGCCGATGTAGCAGCTTCCCAGCCCCAGGGCCTCGGCGGCGACCACGGCATTTTGCGCGGCGATCACGGCGTCCTGTGCCGCGATGGCAAAGTCGCCCAGACCCGGCGCACGACGGGGCGACTTGCCCGTGCGCTCTACAAACTCGGGCTCAAAGCAGCCCACATGCTCAAACAGATCGATCCACTTGGCATAGTCGACCACAAATATAAGTGCCCACGGTGCCTTGGCAATCATGGGCTGGTGGTCGCACAGATCGGCCAAGTGATCGAGCGTAGCCTGCTCGCGGATGCTCACGATGGAGTACATCATCATGGCGCCCGCCGACGGCGCGCGACTCGCCGCGTGCAGGATCGCCGCGCGCTGCTCGTCGGTCACCGCCATGGGACGGCCGTCGTCATCGCGCGCAAAGGCACGCGTGGAAGAACGGTGCTCCAAGATGTCCAGCACCGCGTTGCCCGTAGCCTCGACCGGATAGCCGCACGTATCCACAGCCTTGGTGCAAACCTGCTCGTTCATCGCCTCATCCTCGCTAATTCTTTAAGAAGCCTTTACGTTTCCGTGTAATTCCCGTCCATTATCGCGCAGGTCGCCACTCCATTGCGCCACACCGTCACACGTGCGCGTTAATATGGCTGGTTGTTGTGCGCAGCCACCAATTGCAGCGCATATCTTGGTAACAATCGGGTAAACCCCCGCTTTCGTAGGTTTTAGTTTGTGAGGAGTCTCAGCATGTTCGCTGCCGCCATCTCGCTCGTCGGTCTTGCGGCGACCGTCTACCTTGTCTTGCGCGAGGCCAAGGCCATTCGCGCTCAGTCGGGTACCGTTGCCAAAAGCGCTCTTGGGTGGAGCGTCGCCTTCGGCCTGTTCCAGGTCTTTTTGACTATTTGGGGCGCCGTGGGCCTCGTCGCTCAAAACGAGCCGCTCGCCTTTGTGATGCTCATCCTGACCAACGCCATCCTCACCGGCTGCGCTTGGGCCAGCATCGCACGCGACCGCATCGCCCCGCGCGTCTTTGCGTTCGCCGCGCCCGACGCCCCCGCCCCCACCGGCAAGCTCGCCCGCCTGCGCGGCGCCTTTGTGGGCAAACCGCTCGTCGCCGCCGTCCTGTGCCTGCTGCTTGCCGGCGTCTTTGCGCTGCTGGGCATGGAGGTCTCGTCCAACCACGACTTTACCTGGGTCTACCCCCTGTGCATCCTGCTCGAGTGGGCCATCATCACCACGCTCATGGTCGGCCTGTTCTTCCTGTTCCAGCGCCACGGCGCAGCTCCCGCGGTCCTGGCCTTCGCCCTCTTTGTCCTGGGCATTGCCGAGTTCTTCGTCATCACGTTTAAATCCATGCCCATCCAGCCGGGCGACCTTTCGGCCATCTCCACCGCCGCCGCGGTCGCCGGCACCGGCTACACCTTCTCGATCTCACTGTTCTGCGTGCTGTCCATGGGCTTTACCGCCATCGCCATGCTGCTGTGCGAGTACGCCGGCCTGGTGGCACCGCACCGTCAGAAGGGTGCCGCCAACGCCAAGCGTATGCTGCTCACCAACCTGCTCGTCGCCGTACTGTGCCTGGGCGGCGTGACCGCGCATGTCACGCTTATCGACTACTACAACACCCTCGGCATCACCGTCTACACCTGGCGCCCGCTCGAGAGCTACTGGCGCGAGGGCTACCTGCCTGCCTTTATTAGTGCAGCACAGTCCATCAAGCCGCCCAAACCCGCCGACTACTCCGTCGACGATGCCAAGGCCACGCTCAAAAAGTACGCCAAGGCCTACGACAAGTCCGACGCGGCCAAGAGCGACGAGCGCGCCGCCGCAAAGGAGCAGTTCGACAGCGAGAAGCCCACGGTCATCGCCATCATGAATGAGACCTTCTCGGATCTGTCCATCTACCAGAACATGCGCGCCGGCTACGAGGGTCCGCAGTACTTTAAGAACCTGTCCAACTGTCTCAGTCGCGGCAAGCTCTATGTGAGCGCCTACGGCGGCGGTACCGCCAATACCGAGTTTGAGTTTATGACCGGCAACTCCATGGCCAACCTGGGCTCGGGCGTGTACCCCTACACCATCTACAACATGGAAACGACCGGGAATCTGGCAGAGCAGTTCAAATCGCTCGGCTATTCCACCACGGCCATGCATCCCAACCACGCGACCAACTGGAACCGCGAGAACGTCTACAAGGACTTTGGCTTTGACCAGTTCCTGTCCATCAACGATTTCCAGGGAGCCGATACCCTGCGCGGCATGGTGACCGACCAGGCTACCTACGACAAGATTCTTGAGCTGCTGGACCAGAACGCCGATCCGCAGTTTATCTTCGACGTGACCATGCAGAACCACTCGGGCTACGACACGGGTCTGGTGCCGCTCGACAAGCAGGTACACCTGAACATCGACACGACCGACCTGGATGCCAAGACCGTCGAGGACGGCACGCTGTCCGATGTCGACGAGTATGTCTCGTGCATCGAGCAGTCCGACCAGGCGCTGCGCTACTTCCTCAACGCCCTGAGCAAGCTCGACCGCAAGGTGGTCGTGGTGTTCTGGGGCGACCACCAGCCGTTCTTCCCGTCCAAGTTCAACGACAAGTGGTTTACCGACGAGGACGACGCCACCCATCAGGAGCGCCTGTGGCAGACCGACTACATCATCTGGGCTAACTACGACGTCGCCGGCTGCGACCAGACGAGCGAGACCGACGACCTGTCCACCAACTACCTGTCCACCCAGCTGATGCAGCTAATCGGCGCACCGCTGACCGACTACCAGAAAGCGCACATGACGCTGCGTAAGTCGCTGCCCGCCATCAACTCGGTGGGCTACGAGGACGCCAGCCTGCGCTGGGCACTCTCCTCCAACGTCACCGGTGACGACGCCGATGCCGCAGCCGCCACCAAGGCACGCGAGGATTACGCCAAGATGCAGTACTACGAGATGTTCCGCGACGGCAAGAACGTCTACACCGAGCACTTCCAGACCGAGGCCAACGAGACCGACCCCAACCTGGCGCCGGGCACGACCAAGATCAAGTAGCGGGTCTATCCCGGTTCGTCTGCCCGGGCGACGCGGAATGTAAGATTCCCTGCTCGGGCAGTCCTGCTCGCACGGAGAGCACATTAAGTGCTCTCCGGCTCGTGCGGAACTCGCGATGAACCTTACATTCCGCGCCGCCCGGGCAGACGCCTTGTTGTTGAAGCACGGCTTGTCGTGGGGAGTATTCGGAGTGTCTCTGGTTGAATCGGGCTCTTGCCTTGAAGACTCTGATTTCTAATAAAGAGAAAACCCGGGTAGCCAGTTGTTTGGCTACCCGGGTTTTACTTTGTCGATATGTTCGACTGACTCCTAGTGGTTCTTGCGGCGCTTGATCAGCATGATGAGGGCTATTACTACGAGCGTTACACCCGCTGCCGCTGCGGTGGCAACTAGGGCGAATGTTTGGTCGCCGGTGTTTGCGAGGTTCTTCGCTGTGGTCGTAGTCTTGACCTTGGTGTCGGTCTTAGCTCCGTTGTCGGACTTGGGCTTGTCCGGGTTCGTCGGGGTCTCAGGAGTCTCGGGGTCCTTTGAGCCTTCGGAATCGGTTGGGCCGGCGGTGTTTACCAGCGTATGGTCCAGGAACTTCTTGGCGCCCGCACTTGCCTGTGAGAACAGGCGGCGCGTGCGGATCGGGGTGGCGTTCACCGTTGTGGGCGCCGTCTCCTCGGCCTCGATATTCACGAGCGTCGTGCCGGTGTCGAGGCCCACGTCGTTGTATCCCACGTGGCAGTAATACTGCGCACCGTCATCGTCTGCGGTCAGGTCAATCTCGAGCTTTGAGGCCGTTCCAGCCGCGAGGTTGCCATCGGCACCCACGAGCTTAAACTCTGTCTCGCCGCGGCCCTTGCGGTACCACATATATGTCGGTGCCAGCCCTGTTTCGCTATCGTCGGCACCGAGTTGCTTCACATGGCCAATCGCCGAGAGCGTCAGGTGACTTCCAGCCGTGCGCTCAACCGAAGAGTCGTATCCAAGATCCGACCCCTCCGCAGCATCCGCCGCAGGTCCGCTCACGGTCATCGTCATGCCATCGGGCATGGTCTTGACCGTGATGATTGCCGAGCGAATACCTGTTTCGGTCGTGGATCCATTCTTAACGGCGGCGATGGCGAATCGATACTCCGTATTGGGCTGCAGCCCATCCCACTTGAGCGAGGTCTGCGTGTTGTCGGCAATCTTCCAGCTATTGACGACCGCATCCGCCGCATTGCTCTGCAGCATGCCCACGCCGTAGCTAAAGCCACTCTTGTTTGCGAGTACATCGTCCCAGCTAAACGTAACGCTGGTCGAATCGACGGCGTTTGCCGTAAAGCCCGTCACGGCCGGCGCGTCGGGCATCTCGACGTCCTTAACGTCATAGCCCACGATCCAGAACTGGTCGGTGTCCTTGGTGCCGAGCTTGTCGCCCGAGTCTGCCTCGAACTTGTCGACATCCACCGCGTTGACGCCCAGACGCCACACAAAACCGTACTTGCCCTGCGCGGCCTCGGGCAGGTTGTCGACGGTGCCGCCGTATTCGGTCGATTCACTCGAGGAGTTACCCGTAGTAAAGCCGGCGTTGGCACCAAAGCACAGGCCGCCAAACAACTCGTGCTTTGCGAGCTTCGCGCCCATGACAACGCTGCCGTTCAGCGTCAAGCCGAGCTCGAGCTCCTGCTCCTTGCCCTCCTCGACTTCGATGGTCTGCTCAATGCTCGCCCCCGACTGCGCGGCGGCGCCGTTAAACCCATCGTGCGTGTAGGCGCGCATTACGCCAGGCTTGCCCAGGCCAAAGGAATCCCCAACGGGAGTCTCGCCGTTGAGCGTCGTTTGATAGGTTCCGGGTTCTCCCGACCGGTTGGTCAAAAAGTAGCTGAGCGGCGTCATATTGTGCTGTTTGGCAATGCGGTCATAGGCCTCGACATTAACGACCGAGGTCTGCGCGCCGAGCGACACGGGCGCCGCCATCACGCCCTTGCCACCAGTTTCCTCATTTTCGATCTCATACTCGTAATAGACCATCGGAATCGTGTAGAGCACGGCCTTGTCACCCTCGCCGGCATGCGACTCATAGCTTACGCTTGCGCTGACCGTGCGCTCGCTCCGGTAGTCATAGCATCCCTCGGCGGCAAAATCGACTGAAGCATTCATCGCGACCAGGGGCGGACCGGTCTGCACCTCGACGGCAACGCCCAACTCGGCGCCAATGGTATAGCCCTGGGATGTCCCCGTGCCCTTTTCCTCTCCGTATGACGTGCCGCCCAACACCAGATAGCCGTATGCCTGCTCCAGATCCTCAACATAGGGCGCATCCTGCAGCACGGCAAGCACGCGCGGGTTGGTATAGACCTTGTAGCGGTCCTTGTACGTGATCTTGACGCTGTCGTTGTCGACATCGGGCAGCGCGAGCGAGATAAATGTGCCGTAGGTAGTGCCGCGACGGTTGCTCTCGCTAATCACCTGCTCCTCGCCGCGGCGCACCTTTCCGTTCTCGTCGAGCGAAAAATGCGAGGCGGTCATCCAATAGTAGTCATCGTTCTTGCGCAGGTCCTCGTCGCGGTGCTTGCCCACCACGGCGATAAAGCTCTCGTTATAGCGGTCCGAACCCGAGACGCTGCCCGCCTTGACGTCGCTGATCCACACCTGCTCTATACCCTTGTGGTCATGCTTGTTGCTGCTGTTGTATTGCTGACCGCTCATGCTCATGGTTCCGACCATGGACCCCAAGCCCTGAGCCCCGCTCTGTGCCGTGTTGCAGGCAAAGTCGCGGAACACATCGCCGCCCACGAGCACCTCGTCGACCGCCAGCTGCTCGGACAGGCCGTCAAGGTTGGCAGTGGCAAGGGCAATAGGCGCCAAGGTGCACGGATAGCGCTTATCCTGAGCGCTATCCTTCCATGCGCTGTTGGGCACATGCATCAGCCCATAGGAGGCGAGGAGCCCGTCTCTGTATTCCTTGCAATCGGAAAGCTTGAACTCGCCAGACTCCGAGTCAAAATACGCGTAGCGGTACAGCGCGCCGTACAGCCCCTTGCTGCCGTCAGAGGCGCCGTAATCAAAAGCGCTGCGTTGCCAGTCATAGCCCGCAAGAATAAGGCCCGTGACGGTTTCACCCGTCTTCTTTCCTTCTTCATCGTAGGCGGCAAACGTGCCGAACGTCGCATTCGCAGCGACCATGGTCTTGCCGTTCGCGGAGAGGGAGATTGCGCCCGCGTCGCCCAGAGCATCGACATGGACGAGCGCACCCTTGGATGCATCCCACGAAAACAGCTCGCAATGCGTCGACTTATCAATATTCTTCTTGCCGTAGGGTGCCGAGACCACGATGGCGAGGTCATCGCAAAAATCGCGATCGAGGTCGCCGGCCGCTAGCGAAACGACAGGAGCTGACTGAAGCTGCGTCCAGGAGTCGTTCCCGCCCTTGTTGTGCGTGGTGTAGTCCGCGGCGTTACCGGCATCGATCTTAACGACGCTCTGCTTCCAGTTGCCGCCCTCCAAGTCATACATGTCGACTACAGCCTTGCGCACGCCGTTCTCGTCGACATAGCAGCCCGCGTAGACAAAAAGCTCGTCGACGCCGTCGCCATCGACATCGCCCGCCTCGACATCAAAGACGGCGTCGTGCTCTTGCAGGTAACCGGCATCCAGGTACTTAAAACGGCCTTCGTACATCATATTAGTGTTGACCGTCACCGGCAGGTGTGTGTCGAGAGTGCGCGTACGCCCGTTGCTAAACGAGTAGAGGACCAGCTCAACCTTTCCGGCGTATGACTTGCCGTCAATCGTCGTGGAGGAACTGTCGCCGTAGGCACGGAGCTCGGCAACGCGGCTCTTTTTGCCCGTTTTGGCGTCGCTGCAGAACTCGACGCTCGTGGCGTGAATGCCCGAGAAGCCGCTGTTCTCGTTGGCAAGCACTGTCGATGACCCATTGTTGCTTAGGTACGACCAGTCGCCGCCGCCGTAATCGCTGTACTTGTAGAGGTCGCTACCCGTATCGAAGCTGTTGACGTTTTGCCAGAACTTTGCGGCGCCCCACACACTTCCATAGCCATCGGTGAGTTTGCTGCTGCCGCCAATGTCACCGCGCTCGACGTTCTCGAGCTTGTCGCGCAGAGTGTAGCGATTGCCATGGCTACCGTTAACTGCCATATAGACCTCGCTGCACGTGGCAAACGTCGTGGGAGTGGTGGTGGAGTAGGGGCCAACGGTATCGGCCGGAATGTCCTCGCTCGTGCCCAGGCCCAGGTCGCTATAGTCCTGCTCGGTCATATCGGTGATCTCAGGCGTGTCGGCCGCCTGGGCGACGTTGGGAGCCGCCGTGAAACAGGCGACACTCGTTGCAATCAACGCAGCAAGCGCCGCCGTCCCAACAAGCGGGATTTTCGACAACCGGCGAATGTGGGGGTGTGGAACGTGCATGGGGGACCTCGCTTTACTCGAGTGGAGTCGGCTCATTTTTGCAAATGATACGTCCGACGCCCGATATCACGTGTCTCATTTTCGCCAACGGCGTGTCTCATTTTTGAGAATCCGAGATGCCGCGGAAATCTTATCCCAGCTCAAAGGCCATTTCTGGGATGTATTTTCCGTCGAGTGCCTCATCGGGAAACTGCATCCCATTTCAAGCGTCGATTCTGGGACGCACTTTCCCCTTAGACCCTCAACCGGAAACCGCATCCCACTTTGAGCGCAAATTCCGGGATGCATTTTCCGCTTGAGCCTCATTGGGAAACGGCGTCCCACTTTGAGGGCTGATTGTGGGATGCATTTTCCGGTTTTGCTCTCATTGGGAAAATGCATCCCGTTTCTTGACCGAATAATGGGACGCAATTTCCCGTTGGAGCGCCTTTGGGAAAGTGTGTCCCACTTCGACCGCCCAGAGTGGGATGCACTTTCCGCAAAGCACCTCAACGGGAAACTACGTCGGTCGCGCGCGCAGACGTGGTGTAAGAGCGTCCTGAGGTCCGTCGCTGCAAGTCCCGATGTTACTCCTTCTTGAGACCGCGCCTCTCGACTATCTCGTCCACTATCTCCCTGGCGCGCCGCCCGAGCGCGCGGCGCCTCCC
>DBGEDL010000102.1:0-12085 GCA_048375035.1 Collinsella sp. | reverse complement strand
ATGCCGCGTTCCTCGCCCTCGGGGAGGACGCGTGCGCCGCGGCCTGGGAGATGGACACCGTCGAGGGCGCCCGGGAGGACTCCGCGTGCCTGCTCACGCTGCTGCACCGCCCCAGCAGGCTGCAGCTCGCGCTGCCGCTGGCGGAGAAGACCGCCGGGCGCGTCGCGGCCGCCCTGGGCGATATCAGGGAGGTCCTCGGCGCCGACGGCATGGGCAGGGTCTTCCGCGCCGTGCTCACCGACAACGGCACGGAGTTCTCCGACGAGCGGGCGATCGCGGACCTCGTCGGCGAGGGGCCCGGCGAGACGAGGCTGTTCTACTGCGACCCGCGCCGCAGCGACCAGAAGGGCGCCTGCGAGCGAAACCACGTCGAGATCAGGAAGCTGCTGCCCAAGGGCGCCGGGCTCAGGTTCGACCGGCTATCCCCGGCCGACCTGGCGCTCGCCATGTCGCACGCGAACTCCGAGCCCCGCGGCGCGCTCGGCTTCTCGACGCCCGCGCGCGCCTTCAGGGCGATGCTCGGGGACGATGCGGCGGCGCTGCTTGACGCCTACGGCGTGGAGGATGTGCCTCTGGCCGAGCTCGACCTGACGCCGGGACTCATCGAGAGGGCGCGCGCAGAGAGGGGCGATGCCCCGCTGGCCTAGCCTGAAGGCAAAACGGAATAGACTGACCGACCGTCCGGCTGAGTCTGGGAAGAGGTGCCGGGCGGAGGGCGGAGCATGGCCACCGGACCCATCGAAACACATCTCCACCGTTCCTTCAACTGGGAAAACGGCGCCCCCGGGGCCCGGATGGGGCCTCGGGGGCGTTCGGCTAGCTGCGGGAACGGCCTGTCCGCCTAATGTGTTCGGCTGAGATCGGAAATCAACCACGAAGTGATGATTAAGACGCTCGCGCCTCGACCGAGGTTCGAATCCATGCGGTGTTGCCATAAAAGAAAAGCCCCCGTTGCCGGAGGCTTTCAATTTCAATTGGTGCGGCGTATAGGATTCGAACCTATGACGTTCTGATTCGTAGTCAGACCCTCTATCCAGCTGAGGTAACGCCGCAGCGCAAGACATATAAAACCACTTTAGCTTATTGGAGTCAAGCACAATCTCAAACTTTTTTGTGGAACGCAGTTTTGTCATGCTGCTCCGCATATACCGTCGTTCCCCGTACGATCGATTGGCTTTTCGATCACGTCAAACTTAGCATCAAGTTCCCTCAGGAGCGATCTCACCCGCTGGGCACAATCATAATCGGCAAACGAGATGCTCAACATGCGAGCAACCTGGTTAGATGTCCGGACCCCATAGAAGTGCTCCAGGGCCACAAGCCCTTCGTGCGCCACAAAGGTCTCGACCACATGCGGCGACTCCTCAAAGCACCATTGCGTCAACGGCCCCTCGCTCGTCTGTCGAACCACCAGGCCACCCATGCCAGACGGCTCACACGTCACAAGCAAGTACTCCCCGCCCTCGTCGCTCTCAAACAAAACCACCCGATCATCAAACAGCTCCATCGCGTCCCCTTTCTCTCGCTCTTATTTAGCAAAAGCATAGCAGGTAGATGGCTGTATACAGAACAGTTGTTCGTGTGTTTTCTATTGAGCTGTCCGCACGGCATGGTATGGACCTGCGCACGAAATAGGGCGCCCCCGAAGGAGCGCCCTTGCATATCGCCTATGCAGCCAAGTTACGCGACCGGCTCAATCTTCTCGAGGCCGCCCATGTAGGGACGCAGGACCTCGGGGATCGTGATGGTGCCGTCGGCGTTCTGGTAGTTCTCCAGAATGGCAGCCATGGTGCGGCCAGCCGGCAGGCCGGAACCGTTAAGGGTGTGCAGGTAGCGCGAACCCTTGAAGTTCTCGGGGTCGCGATACTTGATGTTGGCGCGGCGAGCCTGGAAGTCACCGCAGTTGGAGCAGGAGCTGATCTCCTTGTAGGCGTTGTAGCTCGGCAGCCAGACCTCGACGTCGTAGGTCTGACGGGCAGAGAAGCCCAGGTCGCCGGTGCACAGGCTAATCACGCGATACGGAAGACCCAGCTGCTGCAGCAGGTACTCGGCCTCGGCGGTCATGCTCTCGAGCTCCTCGTCGGACTCCTCCGGCTTAGCGAACTTGACCATCTCGACCTTGTCGAACTCGTGCTGACGGATGATGCCACGGGTGTCGCGACCGGCGGAACCGGCCTCCTCGCGGAAGCAGGGAGTGAAGGCGGTGTAGCGGCGCGGCAGGGTGTCAGCGTCGAGAACCTCGCCGGCGTGCAGGTTGGTGAGCACGACCTCGGCGGTGGGGATCAGGAAGTTGTCGCCCGAGACGTGATAGGCGTCGTCCTCAAACTTGGGCAGCTGGCCCGTACCGAACATGGTCTGACGCTTGACGACGATAGGCGGCCACCACTCCTTAAAGCCACGGCTCGTATGCGTGTCCAGAAAGAAGTTGATAAGGGCGCGCTCCAAGCGGGCGCCGGCGCCACCGAGAACGGTGAAGCGGCTGCCGGAGAGCTTGTTGCCGCGCTCGAAGTCGAGGATGTCCAGATCGGTGCCCAGGTCCCAGTGCGGCTTAAAGTCGAAGTCGAACTCGCACGGGGTGCCCCAGCGGCGACGCTCGATGTTCTCGTCCTCGTCCTTGCCGTACGGCGTGGCCTCGCACGGAATGTTGGGCAGGTGAGCCATGAAGTCGTACTGCTCCTGCTCGAGGGCGGCGCGGCGCTCGGCCAGACCGTCAATCTTCTCGTTGACGGCGCGCACGGCCTCCTTGGCGGCCTCGGCCTCGTCCTTCTTGTCCTCCTTCATCAGGGCGCCGATCTTCTTGGACTCGGCGTTGCGCGTGGCCTGGAGCTCCTCGACCTCGGTGATGACGGCACGACGCTCGTCGTCGAGCTCAAAGAACTTCTCGCGATCCCAAGACGTCTGGCGGTTAGCCATGGCGACATCGATGGCATCGGGGTTCTCGCGAACAAACTTGATATCAAGCATTAGATCCTCCGGCGATATACATTCCATTTAGGTTGCAACCTTGTACATGTATGGGCAAGTATATACTTATGAGCGTTTACGACCCAACTCAACTACGCAAGAAGGCACCCAATGGACGCAGTTTTTTCCTTTTTGTTTGGCACCCGCACCGGTTTTGCCATCCTTTTCGCCGGCGGCATCCTGCTGTTTGCGATTCTTGCCTTTGTAATGGAGAAGCGCACCCATAAGATGTATGTCGACCGCGGCCCCAAGTCCGAGGACGAAGAAAACAGCTTCTGGGACTAACTCGCCAAAAAGGGACAGGTTTATTTTGGTCGGTTTTATCTGGGCAAACGCAAGCGCCCCGCAACTGGAATTGAACCAGTTGCGGGGCGCTTTTCGCTAAAAGGACAAAACAGCAGGAAAAACCTGCCAAAATAAACCTGTCCCTAAATAGCAGGTTTTACTGGAGGGTTGCGTCGATTGCCTTGACCAGGGCGCTGCGCATGCCGGCGTCCTCGAGCGCGACGACGCCCTTGATGGTGGCACCGCCGGGCGAGCACACGGCATCCTTCATCGCTGCGGGATGCTGACCGGTTGCGAGCTGCAGCTTTGCCGTACCCAGCACCATCTGGCTCACAATGCGATAGGCATCGGCGCGCGGGATACCGTGCTTGACCGCCGCATCGCTCAGGGCCTCGATCGTCATGGCGACGAATGCCGGAGCGCAACCACCCACCGTGCCGCCCACAAACAGCAGGCTCGTATCGAGCTCAACCACCGCACCGAGCTTGCCAAGCAGATCAAGCACCACTGCGCTCTGTTCATCACTAAGCGTGGAAGCCTTCTCGCAAGCGATGACGCCCTCGCCCACCGAAACCGGTGTGTTGGGCACCGTCGAGATATGCGCGACGCCCGTCAGGACCTGCTCCCACTTGGCACTGTCCCAGGTCCAGGCAACCGACAGAACGACCTTTTTGGCAAGAGCATCCTTGAGCGGGGCGAATACCTTCTCGATCATGTACGGCTTGACCGCAGCGACCACGATATCGGATGCGGAGACAACCTCGGCGGCATCGTGGCAAGCGGCCATGCCGCGCGCCTCGCAGCGCTCAACCAGTGCGTCGTAGCGACCCGCGCAAGCGCACATGTCGCTCGCAGCTACACCGGCAGCGATCCAGCCATCGGCCATAGCGCTCGCCATATTGCCAAAACCGACAAATCCAATCTTCATATCTCATAGTCCTTTCAGACACATTCCTCAAAACGAAAGGTATTGTCCCACGCCATTGTTTCGTATTGCCGACCTATTTGTGATACGGCTCGCCACGACTGATCTTGCAGGCACGGTAAATCTGCTCTAGCAGCACCACACGCGCCAGGTTATGCGGCAAGGTAATGCGTCCAAAGCTGAGCATCTCGTCGGCGCGGGCGCGCACCTCATCACTCACGCCGTCCGAACCGCCGATTACAAAGGCAATGTCGCTACTGCCTCGCAGCATAAGATCGTCGAGCCTCGCCGAGAGCTCCTCACTCGAACGCTCCTTGCCCTCAATGGCCAGCAAGATCACATGCGCTCGAGACGGCAAGGCAGCAAGAATCGCCGCCCCCTCCTTGTCACGCGCAGCATCCACGCCGCCCGCCTTAGCCGGGTCGATATCGGCCACCTCGCGGATATCAACCTTGGCATAGGCACCCAGGCGCTTGGTGTACTCAGCGCACGCGTCCTTCCAAAAGCGCTCCTTGAGCTTACCAACACAAACGACGGAGTATTTCACGCGCGCCTACTCCTTCGAATCGTTTTGAACTTTGCCGGCGGCCAGCATCTGCTCGAACATCGAGGCCGACTGCGAAAAGTCGCTCGGCAGCACGACCGTCGAGTTTTTGCCCGTACGTGCGAACTCCGTCATCATCTCGGACCACTGCGTAAACATAAACAGCTGGTTGGCCTCGTCGTTACCGACGCCCGTCTCCTGGATAATCTCGAGCGAATCCTTGATGCCCAGCGCGATGGCCTTGCGCTGGTTGGCGATGCCTTCGCCCGCCTTTTCCATTGCCTCAGCCTCGGCGGTCGCCTCGGTGACGCGCTTGATGCGGTCGGCCTCAGCGAGCTCCTGTGCCGCAGCGCGCTTGCGCTGGGCGGCGTTGATGTCGTTCATGGAGTTCTCGACCTCGGTCGGCAGTGCAATCTTGGTGACGAGCGTCGACACGAGGGTGAAGCCGTAGGCGGCCATCTGCTCGGAAACGGTAGCGTTGACATCCTTGGCGATGTCGTCCTTCTTGGCAAAGACCTCATCGAGTGTGTAGACGGGAATCGAAGAGCGCAGGGCGTCGGTGATGAAGTCACGCATCTGGTCGACGGGCTCCTGCAGCATATAGTAGCTCTTGTAGATGCCCGAATCTGCCGGGCCGGCGCCCATGTCATAGCTCACGTGGTACTGAGCAGAGACCTCAAGGCCGATGGTCACGTTGTCCTGGGTCTTAACGTCGATACCAAAACCGTTTTTCATGGTTCGCAGGCTCACCGTAGCGGCTTTGCGGTCAATCACGGGCACCTTCATGTGGAAGCCCGCGTTGACGATGCGGTTGAACTTGCCTAAGCGTTCGATGATCACAGCATGCTGCTGTTCAACGACATAGCAGGCGCTGGGAAGCAGCAGCAACAGAATGATGATGGGGATCAAAAGGCTGGTAAGGGCGGCGATGATACCGGAAAACAGCATGGTCTCTCCTCTGATAGGCACACGTTGGCATTAGGATACCCGTCCAAGGAGATCGTGCATAACAAAAAAGCTCCCATTGCTGGGAGCTCTTTCATTCAATGGTGCGGGCGAAAGGACGTCCGCGTATCCGCTTCGCGGATCCACACCGGCTTCGGCCGCCTGCCGGCGCCCTCGCCAGCTCGCTAAAAACGCTCCGCGTTTTCTTTACGCTCGCTCCTTCACAGGTTCAAGTCCCTGTGATGGGCCCATAACAAAAAAGCTCCCATTGCTGGGAGCTCTTTCAATCAATGGTGCGGGCGAAAGGACTTGAACCTTCATGGGGTTGCCCCCATACGGACCTGAACCGTACGCGTCTGCCAATTCCGCCACGCCCGCGTGCAGGAATTAGAATAACGGAGCGCCATCGCGAACGCAAGAACTATTTTTGAAAAAGTTTGCAGGCATTTTCCCAAGCTGCTCGCGCGATTGCCTCAGCATCCTCGCCGGTACGATCGACACGGTCGTTGACCAGCGTGTTTGCCGTGATAGAAATCATTGCCGGCTCGCACTCAAGACCGCGGATGGGCTCCGGAGCCATATACGGGCAATCCGTCTCGAACAAAATTCGATCGAGTGGGGTTGCCGCAAATGCCTCGCGCACGTCGTCGTTGCGCTTAAAGGTGGCCGCACCACCATAGGCGATATAGCAGCCCAGCTCCACAAAGCGCTCCATCGTGGCGCGGTCCTCGCCAAAGCAGTGCAGCACACAACCGGCCTGGGGCACGCCCACCTCACGAAGCACGTTGTAGGCGTCCACGTGCGAGGTACGCTCCTGGTCCGTGTCCTCGTGACGCAGATGCAGCTCCACCGGCACGTTACGGCACACGGCAAGCTCGAGCTGGCGCGCCATGCAGTCAATCTGCACGTTATGGGGTGCCGGCGCGATGTCGTCGTCATAGTCCATGTGGTAGTCCAGGCCGATTTCGCCAATACCGGCGCATAAGGGGTCATCAAGTGCGGCAACGACCTGTGCATGGACGTCGTCGGTATAGTCCGGCGCGCCATACGGATGCACGCCGGCAAGATACTTGATCTGCGGGATATCCTGCATCGGCAGAATCTCGCGCGTCAGCCAGTCGCTATAGTCCGTCACGCTGCGTTTGTCTGCGATGGGGTCGAACATCGTCACCAACAGGTCGACGCCCGCCACCTTGGCACGCACGAGCGTCTCAGGCACATCCTTGCCCCAGAACGAAAGCAGATGCGCATGCGTGTCGGCAAGCGGTGCCAAGGGCACGGGACAAGCAACCGTCTTCTTTTTCTTGGTAAACGTCACACGTTCGGCATTAGGCATCATGGATTAGCTCCTGGGCCAGACGGACAAAGTCAGCAACATCAAGCGTCTCGGCGCGCGTGGTGGGTGCAATACCGCAAGCCTCAAAGGCAGCATCGAGCACGTCCTTGGCAAAGCCGTTGGCGCTCATGGAATTGCGGATGGTCTTGCGACGCTGAGCAAATGCAGCATCAATCACGCGGGCCACAAATTCGCGATCGAGCCCCTCGGGCACCACGCCGTCAACACGGTCGATACGCACGACGGCCGAATCCACGTGCGGCGCCGGCATAAAGCAACGCGGCGGTACCTCAAAACGACCCGTCACCTGCGCATACAGGCCGAGCTTTGCCGTATAGCCGCCATAGGTCTTGTTGCCCGGCACTGCGGCAATGCGATCGGCAACCTCCTTTTGCACCATGACGACGGCGCGCTTGAGCGCCGGCATTGTCTGGAAAAATTGCAAAATGATCGTCGCCGCCACGTTATAGGGCAAGTTCGCGACAAATACCGTCGGCTCACCGCCCGCAGCCTGCTCAATCTGCTCCGGCGTCACCTTGAGCGCATCGCCCATGATAAAGCGGAAGTTGGCATAGTCGGCGGCGTGGGCATCGAGCACCGGCTCAAGCTCGGGATCGGCCTCAATGGACGTAACGCACGCCGCTTCCTGCAGCAACGCAAGTGTCAAAGTACCGCAACCCGGACCCACCTCGAGTACGCGCTCATCGCCCGTGAGCTCGGAAAGCTCGCAGATGCGCTCAATCACATGGTTGTCGATCAGGAAGTTTTGGCCCAGGCGATGCTTGGTCGCAAGGCCAAACTCCTCCAGCAGCTCCCTTGTTGCCGTGGGGTTTGCCAAAGGCGAAGTTGTCATAGTTGCCTCCTTAGCATGATAGCGGCGTCTTGAAACAAAAGGGCATGGACCGTGGCGGCCATGCCCTTACAGCTAAACAGCAAATTGCCGATATGGCGCTCGCGCGGTCTCTACGCCAGACGCGGGAACAGCGGATCGCCCTTCTCGACGGGCTGACCGCCAGCAAGCAGGCCCCAAGTGCAAATGCCCTTGAGGTCGTCGCTCGCGGCCTCGTCCTCGCAAGACAGGCGACGCAGAGCCTCGGCAGAAGTCTGGGGCATGAGCGGCATCAGCAGGTGGGCGGCGATGCGGATGGCCTCGAGCAGGTTGTAGATCACAAATGCCAGCTCGTCGGCCTTAGCCTCGTCCTTGGCAAGTGCCCAGGGCTCGGAGTCCTCGATGTAGTGGTTGGCGGCGTGGATGAGCTCCATGACCTCGTCCTTGGCTCCGCCGTAATCGAGCACGTCCATCTTGGCCATGTAGCGCTCGACCAGGCCGTCGGCGATCTTTGCCAGCGGGTTGTCGAACGCATCGAACGATGCAGGCTTGGCGGGCGCGCAACCGTCAAAGTACTTGCCGCTCATGTTGAGCGAGCGCGAGATAAGATTGCCCCAGCTGTTGGCCAGGTCGGCGTTGTAGACCTGCTCCATGCGCTCGAAGCTGATGGCGCCGTCGGTGCCGGGGACGACGTCGGTCATGAAGTAGTAGCGATAGCCCTCGACGCCCAGCATGTCGATAACATCCTGCGGAGCGATGGCGTTACCGCGGCTCTTGGACATCTTCTCGGCCTTGCCGGTCTCGGCATTGCGCACGGTCAGGAAGCCGTGGGCAAAGACGTGCTCGGGCAGGGCCTCGCCGATGGCCATGAGCATGGCGGGCCAAATGACGCAGTGGAAGCGGATGATGTCCTTACCCACGATGTGGAACTGCGCGGGCCAGCGATAGGCCAGCTCGGCACGCGCCTCGTCGGTGTCGACACCGTAGCCGACGGCCGTCATATAGTTGAGCAGCGCATCGAACCAAACGTAGGTCACGTGACCCTCGTCAAACGGAACCTGAATACCCCAGTCAAAGCTCGTACGGCTCACGGAAAGGTCGTTAAGGCCGCCCTCGACAAAGCTGCGCACCTCGTTCATACGGAACGCAGGCTCGACAAAGTCGGGGTGCTCGTCATAGAGCTTGAGCAGCTTGTCCTGGAAGGCGGAAAGCTTAAAGAAGTAGGACTCCTCCTGCACGCGCTCAAGTGGACGGTGGCAGTCGGGACACAGGTGCTGGCCGACGCTGCCGTACTCCTCGTCGCCCTTCTGGACCTGCGTATCGGTGAAGTAGGTCTCGTCAGGCACGCAATACCAACCGTCGTAGCTGCCCTTATACAGGTAACCGGACTCCTTCATGCGCTCCCACAGGTACTGCACGGCATGATGCTGGCGCGGCTCGGTGGTGCGGATGAAGTCGTCGTTGGAGATCTCGAGCTTGCTCCAAAGCTCCTTGAAGTGCGGAGCCTGGCTGTCGGTCCACTCCTGCGGCGTCATGTTGTGCTTGGCAGCGGCCTCGGCGACCTTCTCGCCGTGCTCGTCCATGCCAGTCAGGAACTTGACGTTATAGCCGGCGGAGCGGCGATAGCGAGCCTGAACGTCGGCGATGATGGTGGAATAAGCCGTGCCCAGGTGCGGATCGGCGTTGACGTAGTAGATGGGCGTCGTGATAAAGAACGAAGGCTTGCTTTGATCCATGGGGTTTGTCCTCCAGAAAAACGTTGCATACAGGGGATGATTCTAGCGCAAGGGCTGGATATCCTCCATCTATTGCATATCGAGCACCATGGCATAGACATCGCGCTTGCGGCGCGAATACTTCTGAGACAGGCGCTTGGCCACCGCAGAGGCGGGCTCCCCCTCCTCGAGCGCGGTGCGGATATCCTCGCGCAGGGCCTCGTCGGGATCCGCTACCGCAGCGCCAACCGGCGCGATGCCGGCCTCCTCATCCTCGCTCGGCGGCGCGATGACCAGCGCAATCTCGCCCTTTACCTCGCCGCGAGCACGCAGCTCCTCGGCAAGCTGGTCAGCGGGCCCGCGCAAGACCTCCTCGTGCAGCTTGGTGAGTTCGCGGCAGACGGCAACCTCACGCTGGGGAAAGACCTCCGCCACGGCCTCGAGCGTCGCGACGATGCGATGTGGAGACTCGTAGAAGATGAGTGCGCCGGGCACCACGGCAAGGCGCTGCAAACGGCGCACGCGGTCGCCGTGCTTTCGGCCCAAAAAGCCCTCGAAGAAAAAATGCTCGCAGGGAATGCCGGACGAAACGAGCGCCGTGACGCAAGCAGAGGGCCCGGGAATAACTTCGACGGGCACATCGGCCTCACGTGCCGCCTCGACCAGCGCCTGGCCGGGATCGGACACGCTCGGCATGCCGGCGTCCGAGGCAAAGGCGAGGGTCTCCCCCGCCAGCAGGCGGTCGACCAGGCCGGCGGCGCGGTTGGCGATCACATTCTCGTCGCAACGGACAAGCGGCTTGGAAATGCCCAGATGCATCAGCAGCTTTGACGTCACACGCGTGTCTTCGCAGCAGATGGCATCGGCGGCGGCAAACGCCTCGCCAACGCGCGGGGACAGGTCGCCCAGGTTGCCGATGGGCGTGCCGACCATATAGAGTTTGCCCATATGGGCGCTGTTTTGCGTCATATCAACCTATTCAATCATGCCGCGCTCGAGCGTACCGAGCGCCGCGCGGGCGTCCCATGCTGCAATGCGCTTCTCGGTCTTCCACGTTTGGAAGAACCAACCGGCAGCCGGCGCAAACGAAGCCAGCTGGTTGGCGATAAACACGCGCTCGTAAGCATTGCGGCCCTCGGGCGTAACCGACGAGTTGGCAAAGATCGCCGCACCCGACCATTCGCCCACCAGCACGGGGAACCCAGTCGAAATCGCTTCTTTAAGTTCGCGCTTGTTACGCGAAATCGCCGTCGTCAGCCCGCGAGGGCTCGTGATGTCGAGCGCATACTCGTCGCGGTAATGGTACAGGTGAAGGTCCATGTAGACGTTCTTGTACTTGGCGCCGCGCATAAAATGCTTCCACTCGCTGGGATGCCCCGACGACGAGAAGACGACGATCTTATCCTCGGGCATATACGAACGGACGAGTTCGTAGGCATCGCGATAGAAATTGCGCAGGTAGTGAGCGGGAATGCCATCCGTCATGGTGAAGAGGCTCTTGCGAACGCTCATCTGCGGCGTATCCAGCAGCTCAATGCCCAGCAGGCTCTCGGCCTCGCCGTAGCGATCGGCCAGGCGCTCGAGCACGTCGAGTGCGACATGACGGCCGTTGGTGGACGAATGCCACTCGGCGACAGCCTCCGGCGTGGTGGGTGAATCGTTGGAATCGCCCTGGCCACCGGGCACAGTTGCCAGATCGAGCAGCACGCGGATGTCGTACTTGGCAGCCCACTCAATTGCACGGTCAATGTAGTCGACAACCGAGATGTAGGACGCATCGGACTCCTGCGAACCAAAGGCATACCAGGGCACCGGCAGACGCACGGCGTTGAGACCGATCTGCGCCATGCGGCGAAAATCGTCCTCGCTCACAAACGTCTCGTAATGGCGGCGCATGCGCTCGTTATAGGCGGCGGTACCCATGGCCTCCTGTAGCTCGGCCGCGTTGGATGCACCGGTCGCCGCGTACAGCGACGGGGTCACCCAAGGCTCGGGAATAAACCAGCCAGAGAGATTAACGCCGAGTATCCTCTCCATCACTGCCCCCTTCGGATCATGCAGGTCGAACCCGCATCGTATTGCATAGGATAAGTATCGTTTTGAGTATACCCGCGTGTGCGGACAGGCGACCGAACGGTCTGTAAAGTGACGCGAAAGTGGGAGGAATGTCTGGGGCGGGCGGACTCGGAATGGTGCGACGAGGTGTGTACGCGCGCCGGAGGCAGGCACCGGAAAGCGCGTCCCGTTCTATCGCTCAATAATGGGGCGCATTTTCCGCAGAACCCTACATAAAAGAAAAGGACCCCTTTGCAGAGGTCCTAGTCAATTCAAGGTGGCGGGGAAGGGAATCGCGTCCGCGCGCTGCGCGGACGGACCGCTGCGGCGCTTACGCGCCTTGCGAGCTGCGCTGGCAAACGCTTACGCGTTTACTCAGCTCCGCGATCGACCGGCAGCGGCCGGGACTTTACAACCAGGCCATTATGGATTTCGGGGCTCTTTGCTGTCTTCCGGTACAGCCCCGCTGTACGGAGTGCCCTTTGCG
>DBGEDL010000101.1:0-23270 GCA_048375035.1 Collinsella sp. | reverse complement strand
TATAAGGTCGATCGCGAGTTCCGCACGAGCCGGAGAGCACTTAATGTGCTCTCCGTGCGAGCCAGGACTGTCCGAGCAGGCGACCTTATATGCCTGCCGCCGGGCAGCGGGGCTCCTCGCCCGTATCCCTAGCTAGTTCTTCAGCGAGTTCAGCGGCGCCGGGAATCGACCACCGCGGTGGGCAAGCACAGTGCCGGCGTTGGGGTTCACCGGCATG
The DNA here is from genome assembly GCA_048375035.1 of Collinsella sp. Taxonomy (GTDB): domain Bacteria; phylum Actinomycetota; class Coriobacteriia; order Coriobacteriales; family Coriobacteriaceae; genus Collinsella. The sequence goes on along the minus strand of DBGEDL010000101.1, from coordinate 23,053 downwards.
ATGGGTGCACGGCCAAACAGGCCGCCGTACTCGACGCAGTCGCCCACGCCCTTGCCGATGGCAGGAATCACGCGGACGGCCGTGGTCTTGTTGTTGATGACGCCGATGGCCATCTCGTCGGCGATGATGCCGGCGATGGTCTCGACCGGGGTGTCGCCGGGGATGGCGATCATGTCCAAGCCAACGGAGCACACGCAGGTCATGGCCTCGAGCTTCTCGAGCGAAAGCGCGCCGGCCTCGACGGCGGCGATCATGCCGGCGTCCTCGGACACGGGGATAAAGGCGCCGGAGAGACCGCCCACGCTGGAACTGGCCATGACGCCGCCCTTCTTGACGGCATCGTTGAGCATGGCGAGCGCGCAGGTCGTGCCCGGGCCACCGCAGGTGCCCACGCCGATGATCTCGAGGATGCGCGCGACGGAGTCGCCGATGGCGGGCGTGGGAGCCAGCGACAGGTCGACAATGCCCTTCTCGACCCCCAGGCGATGGGCGGCCTCGCGGCTCATGAGCTCGCCGGCACGGGTGATCTTAAAGGCGGTCTGCTTAATCTTCTCGGCGACTTCCATCATCGATGCGGAATCGGGCAGCGTCTCCAGGGCTGCGGCCATAACGCCGGGCCCCGAAACGCCTACGTTGATGACGGCGTCGGCCTCGCCACCGCCGTGGACAGCGCCCGCCATAAACGGGGAGTCCTCGACCATATTGGCGAAGCAGACGAACTTGGAGGCGCCAACGGAATCCTGGTCGGCCGTGAGCTTGGCAGCGTCGATGATGGTCTGGGCGGCCATGAGCACGGCGTCCATGTTGATGCCGGCGCGCAGGCTGGCGACGTTGACGCTGGAGCAGACGCGGCTCGTGGTGGCGAGCGCCTGCGGAATGGACTGGATAACGCGGCGGTCGGCATCGCCGATGCCCTTCTGGACGAGCGCGGAGAAGCCGCCCAGGTAGTCGATGCCGAGGGTCTCGGCCGCACGGTCGAGGGCATGCGCGATGGGGGTGAGGTCCTCATCCTTGCAGCAAGCGGCGATCTGCGCCACCGGGGTGACGGAAACGCGCTTGTTGACGATGGGGATACCGTACTCGCGCTCGAGGTTCTCGGCGGTCTCGACCAAGTGCTCAGCCGTGTGCGTCACGTGGTCGTATATCTTCGTGCACATGCGGTCGAGGTTCTCGTCACCGCAACCCATGAGCGAAACACCCATGGTGATGGTCCTGATGTCGAGGTTCTGCTCCTCAACCATGCCGCGGGTTTCCGCGATTTCTGCAGGCGTGATCGCCATCCTTGCGCTCCTATCTGCCAAAACGAGCATAGTCCCCTTTATTCTAACGTGCCGCACGCGCTAAGTGGCACATGCGGCACGTTTTGGTGTGGGGTTGTTTCCGTTATGTTACCGGCCAAAGACCTCTTCGGCGATACGCGCGCTCTCGGCGGCGTCCTTGGCGTAGTAGTCCGCGCCGATCTGCTTGGCGTATTCGGGGGTGAGCACGGCGCCGCCCACGATGATCTTGACGCCCGGAACCTCGGCATGAAGTAACTTGATGGTCTCCTCCATGGCGACGACGGTGGTGGTCATAAGCGCCGAGAGGCCGACGAGCTTAATGTCGCGCTCCTTTACGGTTTTGAGCACCTCTTGCGGATCGACATCGCGGCCCAGGTCAAAGACGGTGTAGCCGTAGTTATCGAGCAGCATCTTGACGATGTTCTTACCGATATCGTGGATGTCGCCCTTGACGGTGGCCACGCAGATCTTGCCCTTGTCGGCAATCTCGCCGGCGGGCATCAGGCGCTTGATGGTGTCGAAGCCCACGCGCGCGGCCTCTGCCGAGGCCATGAGCTGCGGCAAGAAGAATTTGCCTTGGTCAAAGAGGACGCCGACCTCGTCGAGGGCGGGGATAAAGTGGTTGTTGATGAGGTCCATGGCGTCGTGGTCGGCCAACAGACGCTCGGTCTCGGCCGCGATCTCGCCCTTGCGGCCCGAGACGACCATGTGGCGGATGGGGTCGTCGTCAGCGCTTGCTGTGGCGCCTGCGGCGGGCGCGGCATCGCTCGATGCTGACTGAGCGGCCGCCGGGTTGGCGGCGATCTTGTACGGGTCGGTCCAGCCGGCGTAGCGCTCGATGTATCCGGTCGAGCCCTCGTCCTCGACGCTCAATACGCGATAGCTGTAGACGGTGTCCATAAAGCGCTTGGAACCGGGGTTCATGATGGGGGCGTCCAGGCCCGCGCCAAAGGCGGCGGCCAAAAAGACCGAACCCAGCAGCGGGCGGGCAGGCAGGCCAAAGCTGATGTTCGACACGCCGAGTGCGCACTTGACGCCCAGGCGCTCCTTGCACAGAGACATGGCGCGCAGAATTTGCTCGGCCTGGCGCTGGTTGGTCGAGGCGGTCATGACCAGGCAGTCGATGAGAATGCGGTCCGGGCCGATGCCGTAGCGGGCGGCTTCGGTCACGATGCGCTCGGCGATGGCAAAGCGGGCCTCGGCGGTATCGGGGATGCCGCCCTCGTCGAGCGTGAGACCGACGACGTTGGTGCCGTAGTGGGCGACCAGCGGAAAGATCTCGTCCATGATCTGCTGCTTGCCGTTAACCGAGTTGATGATGGGCTTGCCGGCGTAGCGGCGCACGGCGGCCTCGACGGCGGCGGGATCGGTGGAGTCGATCTGCAGGGGCAAGAGGGTGGAGCCCTGGAGCTGCTCGGTTGCCTGCTGGATGATCTTGACCTCGTCGATCTCGGGCAGGCCCACGTTGACGTCCAAGATGTCGGCGCCCTGCTCCTGCTGGCTGATGCCCTGGCTCACGACGTAATCCAGGTCGCCGTCACGCAGGGCCTGCTGCAGGCGCTTTTTGCCGGTGGGGTTGATGCGCTCGCCGATGACGGCGATCTTGTGGCCGTCGCAGGGAAGGTCCACAACCGTCTGGGCGCTCGTGACCGACATGCTGGGCTTGCGATGACGCACGCTGGGCGTGTGGTTGTCGATGAGGGTGCGAAGCGCCGCCATGTGCGTGGGCGTGGTGCCGCAGCATCCGCCGACGACGCTCACGCCGTCCTCGATCATCCCGGCGACGGCCTCGGCGTACTCGGGTGCCTGGATGTCAAAGACGGTGTTGCCGTCATCGTCCACACGGGGCAGCCCCGCGTTTGCCTGCACCATGACGGGCTTGTCGGTGACGGTGAGCATACGTGCGGCGAGCCCACGGAGCTCGGCCGGACCCTGGCTGCAGTTGATGCCCAAGACATCGGCGCCGATGGTGTCGAGGGTGATGGCGGCCACCTCGGGGCTCGTGCCCAAGAAGGTGCGGCCGTCTTCCTCAAAGGTCATGGTGGCAAAGACGGGCAGGTCGGAGTTCTCGCGGCAGGCGAGGACTGCCGCCTTGATCTCGGCCAGGTCGGTCATAGTCTCGATAATAAAGAGGTCCACACCCGCAGCGACGCCGGCGCGCACCTCCTCGGCAAAGAGGTCGTAGGCCTCGTCAAAGCTGAGGGTGCCCAGGGGGCGCAGCAGGGCGCCGATGGGGCCGATGTCGCCGGCGACGTAGCGGGCGCCGGCCTCACGGGCGCAGGCGACAGCGGCGGCAAAGACGTCTGCCACGGTGGCGGCTCCGTCGAGCTTGTGGGCGTTGGCGCCAAAGGTGTTGGCGGTGATCACGTCGCAGCCGGCCTCGACGTACTGACGCTGGATGTCGGTGATGACCTGAGGCTCCTCAAAGTTGAGCAGCTCGGGCAGGGCGCCTGCCTTCATGCCGGCGGCCTGCAGCATGGTGCCCATGCCGCCGTCGAACAGCAGGTGCCCCGTGCCCTCGATGGCAGCGCGCAGGCGATCGTCCTTAATGCGAAGGTCGTCGATTGTGCGCGTCTTGTACGTGGCGCCATTGCGGCGTGCGGCATCAACGGGCGCCGCCAGCGCGGCACCGTCCAGATCATGAGTGATAAGCGGAGTAAACATCAATGAGCTCCTAATGGCTGGAATAGCAGGTGGTGTGGGCGGCGCGGAAGCGACAGTGCTCGCGCATGCGGCAGATAGTGCAGGTGGGGCGGCTCTGGGCGTCGTGGACTTCGCCGTCGAACAGACCAATCACCGCGGTCACGCTCTTGGTGGGCATGAGCAGGCTGGTCGGCGTGACGGTAAGCCCGATGAGCCGCGTGGCGTTGAGTGCATCCACGATCGAGCGCTGGGCCGAGAGCGGGCAGTCGCCATAGCCGGGACTGAAGCGCCAGTTGCCGGCGAGCCCGTGTGCGGCGGCCGCAGCCTTGACCTGCTGGTCCATTTGCTCGACGGCGGCTTCTACATAGGCAGAGCATGCGGCGTCGAGCACGGCTCCCTCCAGGGGCTGCTGGGCTCCCGTGGTGCGCAGACGACGCTCGGCGTCCATGCCGAGGGTGCATGCCATGAGCGCGGCAAAGCGGGCGTCTTTGAGATGGCGATAGATATCGCGACCTTGCAACTCAACGTTGGTGCCAACCAGACGGATGCAAGGCTCTCCCTGCTCGTCCACGCCCGTGGCATCGATGGCAAATACGCGGCGCACGCCACGGGGCTCAATGTCCAGCTCAAGGTGCTCGACCACAAGCTCAATACGTCGTGACAGCTCGGGCTCAATCTGCTGGCCGCCGTAACCCAGATACCGCAGCATCTCGGCACGGTCGACACGGGGATGGTGCGCAGCATCGACACGGTAAAGCGCCGGCGACGCAAGGTCGGTCGGCACTTCGACAGCGATTGTATCGATGTGCGGTTTTTCCATTACCCCAGGCGCTCCATAATGGTCGCGGCGATCGCAGGACGGTTCATAGTGTACAGGTGCAGGCCGTCGGCGCCGTGCTCCTTGAGGTCGCAAAGCTGGCGGGCTGCATAATCTACACCAGCTGCCTGCAGGCTCTCGGGGTCATTCTCGTACTTGGCGAGAATCTTGATGACGGGGGAGGGCAGCGACGCGCCGCACATAAAGACCATGCGGCTGATCTGTGACTTGCCCATAAACGGCATGATGCCCGCGGTAATGGGCACGGTGATGCCGACCTTGTCGGCAAGCTCGCGAAAACGGTAGAAGCACTCGTTATCAAAGAAGAGCTGCGTCACAAAGAAGCTCGCGCCGGCGTCCTGTTTTTGCTTGAGGTGTTCGACCGAGAGGTTGAGATCCTCACAGGCAATGTGGCCCTCGGGGTAGGCTGCGGCGCCCACGCAAAAGCCGGCGTCGACGAGCTCGGGGATGAGGTCGCGGGCGTAGGCGTAGTCCGAGGCGGGCTTGTCGTCCTCGGTCGCGCCAGCGGGAAGATCACCGCGCAGGGCCAGGATGTTTTCAACGCCGGTGGTGCGATACTCGTCGATCTTGGCGGCGATATCGGCGTGCGAGCGGCCCACGCAGGTAAGGTGTGCCACCGAGGGTGTATCGAATTCGCTCGTAATCATATGCGCGATGGGGGCGGTGGTGGCACCGTTGCCCGAGCCGCCGGCCGAGCAGGTGACCGAGACAAAGCTCGGCGAAAGCTTGCACAGATTGCCAGCCACCTCGCGAGCCGTGTCGAGGGAAAGCTCGCCCTTGGGCGGGAACATCTCAAACGAAACGGGTGCGGTGCCCTGGGGTGCTGCCTGCTTAAAAACCTCGTCGACGCGCATATCGTGCTCCTTTAGATACTTAAATAGTGTGATGTGTTGTAAGGATTCTACAGCACCACTGTGTCACGGTGGAGTTTCACTCGCTATTCGGGGATACCAATCAAAGATGCCTCGCTATCGACATTCCCTATAGCAGAGCGGTCAATCTAGGATGGGGCTATAAAGACTGGTATCTGATGCGAAATACCAGTTAATAGAGCCGCACCCCAAATTGACTACCCTTAAACCATGGGGAGAGGTCTGCAATTTATACAGTTGATTGGCTGTTGAGGGCGGCAACGCCGCCGCGATGCGGTAACCTCATTGATTGGTTTCGTGACAGCAACATAACGGTAATGTTGCGGAAACACGACGAGCCTAATCTATGACTCGTTCGTTAGTAATCAACACCGCTTCTCACGCGGTGCCGATACGAAGGGAGTTCCGTATGGCCGAACTTACTGACCGCTTCGGGACCATGGTGTTCTCTGAGGAAGTCATGAAGGACTACCTCCCCAAGGACATTTGGAAGCGCCTTGCTGCAACCCTCGAGGACGGTGAGCCGCTCGACCTGGATGTGGCCAACGCCGTTGCCCACGCCATGAAGGTCTGGGCCATCTCCAAGGGCGCGACGCACTACGCGCACTGGTTCCAGCCGCTTTCGGGCATTACTTCCGAGAAGCACGACAGCTTCCTGGAGCCCAACCACGACGGCACCGCTATTACCAAGTTTACGGGCAAGAACCTCATCCAAGGCGAGCCGGATGCCTCCAGCTTCCCCAACGGCGGCCTGCGTGCCACCTTCGAGGCCCGTGGCTACACCGCTTGGGATCCCACTAGCCCCGCCTTCATTAAGGACGATGTCCTGTGCATCCCCACGGCTTTCTGCTCCTACACGGGCGAGGCCCTGGACAAGAAGACCCCGCTGCTGCGCTCCATGACCGCACTCTCGCGTGAGTCCAAGCGCGTTTTGGCGCTGTTTGGCAAGACCCCCAAGAAGGTCGTTCCATCCGTGGGCGATGAGCAGGAGTACTTCCTGATCAAGAAGGACGCTTACCGCAAGCGCAGGGACCTGGTCATCACCGGCCGCACTCTCTTTGGTGCTGCTCCCTGCAAGGGCCAGGAGCTCGAGGAGCACTACTTTGGTGCTATCCGCCCCACCGTCTCGGCCTATATGAAGGATCTGGACGATGAGCTGTGGGCGCTTGGCATTCCCGCCAAGACCAAGCACAACGAGGTCGCTCCCTGTCAGCATGAGCTCGCCCCCGTCTATGGCGAGGTCAACGAGGCCATCGACCAAAATCTGGTCATGATGGAGAAGATGAAGCTCATCGCCTCCCGTCACGATTTGGTCTGCCTGCTGCACGAGAAGCCCTTCGAGGGCATCAACGGTTCGGGCAAGCACAACAACTGGTCGCTTGGCACCGAGTCCGAGAATCTGCTCGATCCGGGCGACACCCCGCTCGACAACCTGCAGTTCATCGTCTTCCTCACCGCGGTGATCGAGGCCGTCGATAACTATCAGGAGCTCCTGCGCGCCTCCGTTGCCTCGGCCGGCAACGATCATCGTCTGGGCGCCAACGAGGCTCCTCCGGCGATTATGTCCATCTTCCTGGGCGACCAGCTCACCGAGGTCGTCGAGAAGATCATCGATGGCAAGGCTTCCGTCCATGCCACGCGCGGCGTGCTTGACCTAGGCGCCGATACCCTGCCCAAGCTGATGCAGGACAACACCGACCGCAACCGTACCTCCCCGTTCGCCTTCACCGGCAACAAGTTCGAGTTCCGTGCCTGCGGCTCCGAGCAGAACGTCTCCGACTCCAACCTGGTGCTCGATGCTGCCGTGGCCAAGTCGCTCAAGTCTTTCGCCGACGCACTCGAGGGTACGCCCGAGGATAAGTTCCAGGACGCCGCGCTCGAGTACTGCAAGAAGGTGCTGACCGATCACCAGCGCATCCTGTTCTCCGGCGACGGTTACTCCGACGAGTGGCCCATCGAGGCCGAGAAGCGCGGCCTTGCCAACAACAAGACCACGGCCGACGCTCTTCCCGCCTTTGTTTCCGATAAGGCCATTGCGCTCTTTGAGGAGACGGGTGTCCTGACCCGCGCCGAGGCCCAGTGCCGCTATGACTGCAAGCTCGAGAAGTACAACAAGCTCATGAACATCGAGGCTACCACGATGGTTCGCGAGGCGCGTCGTACCTATCGCCCGGTCATTACCGCCTATGCCACCAAGGTCGCTAAGGGCCTTGAGACTATTCGTGCCGCCGGTGCTGAGGCCGCCATGCAGTGCGAGCAGAACACGCTCAACAAGCTCTGCAACGGTATCACCGCCATCAACGACTCCATCAAGGCGCTCGACGCCGTACATCAGAAGGCCGAGGCTCTCGATGGCCAGGAGCAGGCCAACGTATACGCGCACGAGGTCGTTCCCGCTATGGATACGCTGCGTGCCGCCGTGGACGCAATGGAGGAGATCGTGGCCGCCGACTACTGGCCGGTTCCGACCTACGACGACATTCTGTTCTACGTGTAGAACGTAACCGACATATCGTCACGGTATTGAGCCGGGGTCCGCATCGCGCGGGCCCCGGCTATTTGTTTGCGAAGGACGCTTTGGATCCCGCTTTGCAACTGATTCGCCCACGCAATAAGGGGTCGTGGGCAAAAAACGTCAAATATGAGTACTGTCACAAGTCCTGTAGCATTATCTTTTTGCAAAATATGCAGTGTTACGCAACATATGTCCAAGTACTTAGCTGATAAATGCCTGCAATTCCTCCGCCATAGGACGCCTTGTGTCCAAATCGCCTTCTGATGGCATGAAATCGCTGTTACTAAATTGGTAACAGTACTCATATTTGCTATTTTTTGTCCACGGGCCCTTGGATGACAGTGTGATTTTATGCCTTCGGGGTTCGAATCCCGGCGTATGGGTAGCAAAAAGCCCGTCACCGAATTGGTAACGGGCTTCTCAGATTTTGTGGTGCCCCCAGCGGGATGTCCGCGTGCGGCTGGCGCCGCCCGCTTTCGCTGCGTCGCTCCGCTCCTTGCGTGCTGCGCTGGAAAACGCTTACGCGTTTCCTCAGCTCTGCACCCTGTCGGGTTCGAATCCCGGCATATCGGCAGCAAAAAGCCCGTTACCGCGAGGGCAACGGGCTTCTCAGTTTAAATGGTGCCCCCAGCGGGATTCGAACCCGCGATATCCACCTTGAAAGGGTGGCGTCCTTGGCCGCTAGACGATGGGGACAGCGGGAAAGAGTATAGCAGACTTTTTTGCCGGCGCGTATATCGTTGGCAAACTGGAAAACCACCACATAGGAGCTGGCTCTCTATCCCGATCTTCAAACATCTCAGCCTGTAACATCTGGGCGGGCAAATTGGCTCTATCTGTTACAGATCGAGACAAAAGGTAGGCGTCGGGACGAACATCTCATTCTGTAACAGTAAGACGACTTTTAACGGTCTAGATGTTACAGATTGAGACAAACCGCTGGGATGGGTCAAAACCACCACAAAGGTGCCTGTCCCCTTTGTGGTTGTGAGGTGCTAGGGGAGGAGCTTCATGGCTGCGTCGTGGGCGGCGTGCTCGTAGGTGTCGTCGAGGGGCTTGAGCGGCAGCAGGGCAGCGGCCTGCGCATCGCCGCGGCGCTCGAGGGCGTGCGCGATCAGCCAGTCGGCGAGTTCGGGGTTCTTGGGCAGCGCCGGCCCGTGCAGGTACGTGCCGATGACGCCCTTGTAGATCAGACCCTCAAGGCCATCGTCGCCGTTGTTGCCGGTGCCCGTGACGACGGACGTTCCGAGTGGCGTGGCCTCTGCATCGAGCAGGGTGCGGCCGCCGTGGTTCTCAAATCCCACAAAGGGCTCGGGTGCCAGATCGGTTTTGACGGCTACGTTGCCGATCAGGCGGTCGGAGCCGCGTACGGTTTCGGCGGCAATGACCCCCAGACCCTCAATGCGATTCTCACCCATATAGTACGAACGGCCGAGCAGCTGATAGCTGCCGCAGATGGCGAGCAACGAACCGCCATCCTCAACATAGGATGCGACCTTGTCTTTTTGAGCGAGCAGTTCATGTGCGACCGCCAGCTGGTCGCGGTCGGAGCCACCGCCCATCATGACGATATCGGCATCGGTCAAATCAAGCGTTTCGCCCATACGGACCTCGTTCACGCGCACGGGAATGCCGCGCCAAGCGCAGCGGCGCTCGAGGGCGATGACATTGCCGCCGTCGCCATAGAGGTTAAGGGCATCGGGATACAGGTAGACGATGCGCAGCGGGCGCGAAAGCTCGACCGGCGCAATATCGGTGGGGACAGCGCTACCATCGGCGCACGGTGCAGCGTGGGCGGCAACCGTGGCCGCATCGGTGCCTTTGAGTCCGTCGAGTTCTTTGACCAGCGGCGGGAAGGCCGTGTAGTTGGCGACGGCGTAGAAGGTGTCATCGGCGGCCTCGTCTGCCACGGCGCCGATCGCCTGCGCGACGTCCGAGATAATCGCGGCATCGATGCCGGCGTACTTGAGGCGTACCTGCATGTCGTGCGCACGCGTGCCTCCGGCAAAGGCGACAAGACCCGGCGCGTCGGCGATGCGCTCGAAGTCGACATCGTAGATCCACGAGACATCGTGGCCGTCGGCATCGTTATCGTTTAGGAAGAAGGCGCAGAGCCTGCCACCTGCCGTTTTAATGGACTGGATCTGGCGATCGAAGCCCACGGGATTCTTGGCCAGGTTGGCCTCGACGGTGCGGCCGGCAATATCCCAACGGCCCATACGACCACCTGCTGGCACGTAGGCATCGAGCGTGGGCTGCAGATGCGCCGCGTCCACGCCCAGCTCGTGCGCAGCAAAGAAGGCGGCGGCAACGTTGTAGACCATGTACAGGCCGTTGTAGCGTGTGGCGATGTGTGCGGCAGCCGCGTCGGGCGCAGATTCAAAGACCAGGTCAAAGCCGTAGCCGTCGCAGCCGAGCTCCACGCCCGTCACACGGCGGACCAGTGCGGGGCGTGTCCAACCGCACGAGGGGCAATGGTAGGCGCCGAGTTGACCATACTGCACATAGTCGTACTCCAACGGGGCGTTGCACTGCGAGCAAAAGCGCGAGTCGCTAATACGGTCGGACTCGGTGTCGGTGGCGCCGTCGATGCCAAAGGCAATACTCGCATTGGGAACGCGCGCGGCAATCGAGGCGCACAGCGGGTCGTCGGCGTTGTAGATGAGCGTCGTTGCCGGCGATAGTTCCAACGCGTGGGCGATGACCTCCTGGGTGTGATCGATTTCGCCATAGCGATCCAGCTGGTCGCGGAACAGGTTGAGCAGCACAAAGTACGTCGGCTTGAGCTTGGGCAGGACGCGCACGGTGTAGAGCTCATCGCATTCAAAAACGCCCACGCGCTTGCCGCTGCTGGCGTGCTTAAGGCCGCCGCGGGCCTCGAGCAGAGCACCCACCACACCAGGCTCCATATTGTTGCCGGCACGGTTACACACCACGGTAGCGCCGCTGGCAGCAACGGCGTCAGCGATGAGGTTGGAGGTGGTGGTCTTGCCATTAGTACCGGTAATCACCACGCTGCGGTCGACAAGGCCCGCGAGGTCGCTCAGCAGCTCAGGGTCGATCTTCATGGCGATGCGGCCGGGGAGTACGCCGCCCTGGCGCTTAAGGACGGAGCGCAGCCCCCAGCGGGCGATATCGCTCGAGGTGCAGGCAAGAGATGAGCGGAGGTTCATGAAACCGTTCCTAACGTAAACGACATGGTCGGGTCGAGTGCGTCACTAAAAACCGTAGCGGCGCGCAAATTCCTGGGCAAGCTGCGACACGTCTTCGCAGGCATTGGCCCAGGGGGCAAAGTCGGGGGTGTCCGAGATAATACCGTCCGCTTCCCAAACGGCCTGGTGCGAAAGATCCCAGGGATCGTGTGGCTCGGGCCGGCAGGGAAGGTACGGTGTCTGGTACATGGGGTTCAGTAAGAAGAACGCACCGCCCTCGCAACGGTTGGCAAACTCACGCAGCGCGCGCGTCGCCGGGCGCATCTTGTTTGTTTTGAACAGCAGAATCGTGCGGGCGAGCAGATACCAAGGAGAGTTCTCGAGCGCGTCAGCCCCGATCTCTTCCTCGAGCTGGTGGGCCAGGGCAAAAAAGCCGTCCTGGTCTTCCAGGCGAGCGAGGGCGAGCAACACGGTGCCTGCGGCTCGGGTGGGGTAGCCTTCCGCCTTAAGGACGCGGCGGGCGTAGTTGGCGGCAGCACGGTAGCGGGCGCTCGCCATGCACAGCTGCGAGATGGCCTCGAGCGTATGAAGCCACCCGATAAGCGCCGGCTCGCTCACGGTAAGGTCTGCTGCGGTGACACCCTCGGCCAAAACGTTATTGGCCCAGTAGTGCGGGGCTTCCATGTCGAACCCGGGCACGCTTTGCTGCAGGTAATCGGCCGTGGTCGCCTCGAGCTTCATCAGGTCGCCCAAGCAGGCGTCAACGGGCGTGTCGGCCAGGATGATGGCGAGCAGCTGCGCGTCGACGGCCAGTGCATCGACGCGGACGATCTTGAGCAGCTCATCACGCATATCGTCGAACAGGCGGTTGCGCGTCTGCTCAAACTCCTCGTCGCCGCCCATGTCCTCGATGCGATGGAGCTCGTCGAGCAGGTGGCGATGAACACCGGCATAGGACAGCAGCGCCTGGGCATGCTCGGACTGCGCATACTTATGAGGGTTGACGTTCACGTCGTTATGGACAAGCTCGCGTGCTGCATCGGTGAGCTCGGGGTGCGACGCCAGATAGGTGCGCTCCAGGTAGGCGGGGATGTAGACGCTCGGATCCATTAGAGGTCTCCTCCCTTAAACGGCAAACCCTGCTCGGCCGCCCGCAGTATGCGCTCATCGATTTGGGAACGCACGATATCGTTGGTGGCGACCCAGGCGGCAAAACTGGCGTTGTCGGGGGCGCCCAGGCCCTCCTGCAGTACCGGCGTCGCCTCGGACAGCGCGAGGACAAGTTCGTCGGTGGAGCCCACACCCACGTTGACGCGGGCATAGACGCCATCGGGAAACTCGGTTTGGAAGTAGAGCGCCTCGGCTGCGTGCGGGCACGAACGCACAAGGATACGCAGGTAGTGTTCGGCACCCTCGTAGTCCAGCTCGCGCCAGGCAGCGCTCATCAGCGCGATGAGCATCCACGGGTCCAAGTCGCGCTCCGCATCTTTGGGGCGGCGGCGCAGTGGGGTATTCGCGAGATAGGGTACGGAGTGGGTAGAGCGAAATCGCTCGAGCTCCTCGGTGGGGTATTCGAGCTTTGCCATGGCGAGCATCGCGGTGTGGCGGACGCCGGCAGGGTCGTTGGGCGCAAAGTCCAAGCTGCGATTCGCGGCTTCGAGCGACATGCGGTAGCGTCCGCTAATGAGGGCGCGTGACGCAAGGGCGGCAAGCCAGCGCAGGTAGGGGCGGCGCATAAGGTCGCCAGCGGCCTCGCGCTCGTAGGGGTCCTGCGCCGAGGCGATCTTGAGTGCCAGGTCGTGCTCCACCTCGTCGCACTTGGACACCAGATACTGCACGTATTCCTCGTTGGAGCTGGCGGTGAGGGCGGTCAGCATGCGCTGAGCGTCCCAGTTGGCCGGATCGAGCGCGGCTGCCTCGCGGAGCATGTTCTCGGCCGCGGCTTCTTCTTGCTCAGCTTGGGCATCGTCGGGGATAAAGGGGATGCGGTAGTCGACAGCCTCGACCACCTTGGCAATGAGGTGCCCGGCGCGGTCGCGGTCGTGCACGATGAGCGGTGCAGGGTTGCGGGTGAATTGTTCCATTAGACGCTCTACGGCGGCACCGTCGGTGAGCGGGATATTGTCGCGGCGCAAGGCCTCAAGAACGAGGCGATGGCAATCCTCTTGAATGGGATCGAATGCCATGGGGCCTCCTTTGCTGCGGTTAGGGTTCAAATATCTCTATATAAGGTTCTAGTTTACCCGCATGTGGCACACCGGGGGTGCCGCACTTGGACTTGCACCTTTGCACCACGAAGACGGATGTCGCACAAATGTCGGCACCTTGGACGACCGAGTGGTATCACGGTGCCGCAAACGGTCGATTTTTGGCGGCGAACGGTATACGTTTTGGAGCGCCGCGATGCCGCCTGAGGCATATGGCCAACCTTGATAAAACGTTTGCCCAGCTTGGGACAATAACCGCAACGCAAGAGGTTCCAGGGATAGAAAAAACGTTTCATCATTGGCGGCTTTAGGTGAATAACTGACCAAGCAGAACGGTAAAATAGTGTTTGTCTGAGCGTTGAGACGTTCAGACATCGCGCATTGTCATCGCCGGCAACGCGCAAAACGGTCCTAACGGAGCCAATCGGGTGCTCCGTTATATACGCAAGTCTAAGAGGGGCTTGTTTAGGAGGCACAGTATGGGACGTTTTACCAATCCTCGCGATCTGTACTTTGGTGAGGGCGCTCGCCACGAGGTGAAGAACCTCAAGGGCAAGAAGGCCATCATCGTTTCTGGCGGCAGCTCTATGCGCCGCGGCGGGTTCCTGCAGGACGTTGAGGCCGACCTTAAGGAAGGCGGTTTCGAGGTCAAGCTGTTCGAGGGCGTCGAGTCCGACCCGTCCATCGAGACGGTCATGAAGGGCGCCGAGGCCATGCGTGAGTTCGAGCCCGACTGGATTATCGCCATCGGCGGCGGCTCGCCCATCGATGCCGCTAAGGCCATGTGGGTCTTCTACGAGTATCCCGAGGAGTCCTTCGATAACATCATCCAGCCGTTCAGCTTCCCCGAGCTGCGTCAAAAGGCTCATTTCTGCGCCATCTCCTCTACCTCCGGCACCGCTACCGAGGTCACCGCGTTCTCCGTCATTACCGACTACGCCAAGGGCATCAAGTACCCGCTGGCCGACTTCAACATCACCCCTGATGTCGCCATCGTCGACCCCGAGCTCACCTACACCATGCCCGCCAAGCTGTGCGCTCACACCGGCATGGACGCTCTGACCCACTGCATGGAGGCCTACGTTTCCACCTGCGCCTCTATGTTCACCGACGCCAACGCTCTGCACGGCATTCGCGAGATCGTCGAGTGGCTGCCCAAGTCCTATGCTGGCGACCATGAGGCCCGTCAGCATATGCACGAGGCTCAGTGCATCGCCGGTATCGCCTTCTCCTCGGGCCTGCTGGGCATCGTTCACTCCATGGCTCACAAGACCGGTGCTGCCTTCGAGAACGGTCACATCATCCACGGTGCTGCTAACGCCATGTACCTGGGCAAGGTCATCCAGTGGAACTCCAAGGACCCGCGTGCTGCCGAGCGTTATGCATACGTGGCCAAGGAGATCCTGCACCTTCCCGGCGAGACCAACGAGGAGCTCGTCGCTGCGCTCGTCCAGAAGATCCGCGACCTCAACGACCAGCTCAACATTCCGCAGTCCATCAAGGATTACGCGAATGGTGGCGTGAAGGTCGACGCCGAGAACCCGCAGATGGTTTCCGAGGAGGAGTTCCTCGCCAAGCTGCCCGAGATCGCCGCGAACGCCGAGCAGGACGCCTGCACGCCGGAGAACCCGCGTGAGACCAAGGCTGCCGACTTCGAGAAGATCCTCAAGGCCTGCTACTACGACACCGACATCGATTTCTAATCGACTCTTGTTATCGTAACGAGGGGCTCCGCACGTATCCGTACGGAGCCCCTTTCTTTTTTCTTTTAGAGAATGGGATAGTTATGGCTGCAATTTTCAATAGCCCCAGCAAGTACATCCAGGGTCCGGACGAGCTCGCCAAGCTCGGCTCTTACGTTGAGCCGCTCGGCGCTAAGGCCCTCGTCATCGTGACGCCTTCGGGCAAGAAGCGCGTCGGTGCCAAGATCGAGGGCGGCTTTGCCAAGGCTAAGGCCGAGCTGCTGTTTGAGGACTTTAACGGCGAGTGCTCCAAGGGCGAGGTCGATCGCCTGGTTGCGCTCGCGCGCGACAACGGCTGCGACATCATCGTCGGCGTCGGTGGCGGCAAGATCCTCGACACCGCGAAGGCCGTTGCCTATTACCTGGAGTCCCCGGTTATCATTTGCCCCACCATTGCTTCGACCGATGCCCCGTGTTCGGCGCTTTCGGTGCTCTATACCGATGACGGCCAGTTCGACAAGTACCTCTTCCTTAAGGCAAACCCCAATATCGTCCTTATGGATACGACGGTTATAGCGGCGAGCCCGGTGCGCCTGACGGTTTCCGGCATGGGCGATGCGCTCGCAACCTATTTCGAGGCTCAGGCGACGCATGATGCCGACGGTGGTACTTGTGCCGGCGGCAAAGGCGGAATGGCCGGCCTGGCGCTCGCCAAGCTCTGCTACGAGACGCTTATGGCCGATGGCGTGAAGGCCAAGGTTGCGCTGGAGAAGGGTGCGCTCACGCCTGCCGTCGAGCACATCATTGAGGCCAACACGCTGCTTTCGGGCATTGGCTTTGAGAGCTCGGGCCTCGCTGCTGCTCATGCCATCCACAATGGCCTGACGATGCTGCCCGAGTGCCACAGCATGTATCACGGCGAGAAGGTCGCCTTTGGCACTATCGTCCAGCTGGTACTCGAGGATGCCCCGACCGAGAAGCTCGAGGAAGTCTTGGGCTTCTGCATTGAGCTGGGCCTGCCCGTTACGCTCAAGGAGCTGGGCGTTGCCGAGGTTACGCGCGAGAAGGCCATGATTGTTGCCGAGGCCGCGTGCGCGCCTGAGGACACCATGTGCAACATGCCGTTTGAGGTGACGCCCGAGATGGTCGCAAACGCCATCCTGGGTGCCGACGCGCTGGGCCACTACTATCTCATGGATGAGTAAATCAAGCTAAGGAAGGGGCAAAGCCAACAGATGGCTTTGCCCCTTTTTGCTATGGTGCAAAGGGGCAAGGTTACTTTGCACCAATCGTTGTTTGATGAAGGGCGGATTCTCGTATGGCGCTTCCTATGGTTTACGGCGGTCCCGGCCGGTATGTTCAGGGGCCGGGCGAACTGTCGCGTCAGGGCAGGTATTTGTCATGGTTGGGCTGCGCTGCCTATGTCTTGTTTGACCAGGGCACCGAGGATCGGCTGTGCAGGCAGATCGTCGATGGATTTCTGGACGAAGATCTAAGCGAGCCGTTCTTTAAGATTTATAACGGTCCGTGTACGGAAGAGGCCGTTGTCGGAATGGCTCAGGAAGCCCAGGCCGAGTATTGCGACATGGTGGTGGGCATTGGCGGCGGCAAGATGCTCGATATCGCCAAGGCAGTAGCGTTTTATGCTGAGCTGCCGTTGTGTGTATGCCCCACGGCGGCTTCGATGGACGGCCCGTGCAGTGCGATTTCGGTGCTGTATCACGAGGATGGGTCGTTCGACCGCTACCTGATGCTCGAGAAGAATCCAGATCTGGTCGTGGTCGATACCAACGTGGTTGCGGCAGCACCACTGCGGATGACGGTCGCTGGTATGGGCGACGCACTGGCAACGTGCTTCGAGGCGCGTTCGTGTGCCGCGGCGCACGGCGCCAACGAGCATGGTGGCGCGCCGGGACACTTGGCCTTGGTTACGGCTCGTGCCTGCTATGACACGCTCATAGAGTGCGGCGTCGCTGCCAAGCGCGATCTCAAAAAGGGCCGTATATCGCCGGCGGTTGAGCGCCTGATCGAGTGCAATATTCTGCTTTCGGGTGTTGGCTTTGAGAGTGGCGGCCTGGCGTTGGCACATGCCATCGCCAACGGTCTGACGATTTTGCCCGAGTGCAAGGCCATGCATGGTGAGGCCGTGGCATTTGGTCTGGTGGTGCAGCTGCGCCTGGAGCGTGCGCCCGAGCTTGATCAGGTGCTCGAGTTTTGCCAGCGCGTTGGTCTGCCGACGACGCTCGAGGAGCTGGGCCTTGGCGAGATTTCCGATGCCGATCTGCAGAGTGTTGCAAATGCGGTCTTTAGAAACGAGCGTAATATGGCCAACGAGCAGGCCAAGGTGACCAAACAAAAGCTCGTGCAGCTCATGTGCGAGGCATAGTTTGGCGCTTGATTGACCTTGTGCAATCGAGGCGGCGATAGGCCATAGGCTATTTGTCCCAAAGGTGCTCCGCGTGTAATTTGCTCGAGGCACGGGCCGATGGCGTATCATTATTTCTTGCTTGTTTGCACTGCTCAGGGAGGGGCCGCGCATGGCGCAGGAACACGATCTGTTTGATGACATTATCGAGATCAGCAAGGGTTTCGACTTTCTTAAAAACCCGCTTGGCGGCGTGACCGATGCACTCGATCCGTCGGCGCCGCAGTGGAATCCTGCCGACTACAAGGAGCGTCCGCGCGGAAACACCATTCCGTGCCTGACCTGCAAAAACGAGAAGAGCGGCTGCACCGCGTGCATGGATGTGTGCCCGGTTAACGCCATCGAGGTCGAGGAAGATGCCATCGAGGTCCTCGATACTTGCCGCAAGTGTGGTCTGTGCGCCGCCGCTTGCCCGACCGAGGCCATCATCTCGCCGCGCCTGGCGCCCAAAAACCTCTATGACGATATTGTCTCGGCCGCTACGAGCCACGAGACTGCCTATGTCACCTGCACGCGCGCTCTTAAGCGCATGCCGCGCGAGAACGAGGTCGTTGTGGCCTGTGTGGGCGATATTACTGCCGAGACCTGGTTCTCGGTGCTGGCCGACTACCCCAACGTGAGCGTGTATCTGCCGCTGGGCGTGTGCGACAAATGCCGCAACACCGGTGGCGAGGATATTCTGGGCGAAGCTATTGCAACCGCCGAGGAGTGGGCCGGTACGGGTATGGGCCTGGAGGTCGACCCCAAGAGCCTCAAATGCCATAAGCGTCGCGAGTACGAGCGCAAGGAGTACATGGAAAAGATCGCCCGCACCACGGGTCTGACCGTGACCAAGCTCAACCCGGCAACGGCGGCGCTGGCCTCGGTGACGCAGAAGCTCAAAGCCCACCGCCACCAGATTACCCAGCTCGAGCGTACGCTCAACACCATGTGCGGCACCACGACGACCAAGCGTCGCCGTACGCTCACGCACGGTCGCCAGCTGGTGCTCTCAACACTGCAGAACCATCCCGAGCTTGCCCAGAACATGCAGGTGAGCACGCCGGAGTGCGATTTTGACAAGTGCACTTCGTGCGGCGAGTGCGTCAATGTATGTCCCACGTTCGCCTGCGATTTGGTGGGAAGCGGCCGCTTTGCGTTGGAGTCCACGTATTGTTTGGGCTGCGGTGCCTGCGTCAAGGTGTGCCCCGAGCATGCGCTCAAGTTAGTTGAGCACGACGCGTCCAATCTGGTCGTCGTCGATCCCGAAGCCGAGGAAAAGGCCGCCCAGAAGGCTAAGGCCCACGAAGAAGCCCAGAAGGTCAAGGCCGAGGCAAAGGCCAAGCTTGACAAGATGCTCGACCAGGTGGAAAAGCTCGCGGACTAGTCAGCGACCTCTATCTCTGCTTCATTCGTGCCGCCGTGGCGTCCGGGTTCGCCCAGATGCTGCGTCGGCGCTATACTTATGCAGTTTGAAATGCTTGTACCAAAAGGAGCTGTCGTGTCCCTTTCCATCGGTATCGTGGGCCTGCCCAACGTAGGCAAGTCGACGCTGTTCACCGCGCTTACCAAAAAGACCGGCCTTGCCGCCAACTATCCGTTCGCCACGATCGACCCCAATGTGGGTATCGTCGACGTGCCCGATAGCCGCCTGCAAAAGCTCGCCGACATCGTTAACCCGGGTCGCATTGTGCCGGCTACAGTCGAGTTTGTCGACATCGCTGGCCTGGTGAAGGGTGCCAACGAGGGCGAGGGCCTGGGCAACCAGTTTTTGGCAAACATCCGCGAGACCGATGCCATCTGCGAGGTCGTGCGCTACTTTAAGGACCCCAACGTCATGCGTGAGGTGGGCCGCACGGGCGAGTTCGTCGATCCCGCCGGCGATGCCGACACCATCATGACCGAGCTCATCCTGGCCGACATGGGCACGCTCGAGAAGCAGCTGCCTAAGCTCGAGAAGGAGGCCAAGCGCGACAAGGAGCTCATGCCCAAGTTCGAGGTGGCCAAGCGTCTGCTTGCCTGGCTCAACGAGGGCAAGCGCGCCGCATCCATGGAGATGACCGACGAGGAGCGTGCTGCCGCCAAGGGCCTGTTCCTGCTCACCATGAAGCCCATCCTGTACGTGGCAAACGTGGACGAGGATATGCTCAATGAGGACCTGGCGCCCATCGATGGTGTTAAGCCGCTGCCCATCTGCGCCAAGATCGAGGCCGAGCTTTCCGAGCTCGATCCCGAGGACGCCGCCGACTACCTGGAGAGCCTGGGCTTGGAGCAGCCCGGCCTGGACGTGCTCGCGCAGGCGGCCTATAAGCTGCTCGGCCTGCAGTCGTTCTTTACGGCCGGCGAGATGGAGGTCAAGGCCTGGACGGTTCGTCAGGGCGCGACCGCCCCGCAGGCCGCCGGCGTTATCCACACCGACTTTGAGCGCGGCTTTATTAAGGCCGAGGTCATTGGCTATGACGACTACATCGAGCTCGGCGGTGAGCAGGGCGCCAAGGCCGCCGGCAAGCTGCGTATTGAGGGCAAGGACTATGTCATGGCCGATGGCGACGTCGTGCACTTCCGCTTTAACGTGTAAGGACGACGCACATGTTTAAATATGGCAAAAAAGCCGGCTACATGGGTATTGTGCTGCTCATACTTGCGGTGATTCCGCTGGTGGTCGCAGCGTGTGTTATCCCCAACATTGGTCCCGAGGTGGCAACAAAGTTTAATGCCGCCGGCGAGGCGACGCGCTGGGGCAAGAGCTACGAGTTGCTGGCGCTGCCGGTGCTCAACCTGCTGCTGAGCGTGGTGACGTACTTTACGGCAGGACGCCAGGCTAAAAACAATGATGACTCCGCCGCCATGGCGCGTATCGTGTGCGAACGCTACCTGCGCAACGGTTGCATCACGGGTGTGTTCCTCAACGTGGTTAACGTTTACTTTATGTACTCGGCGATTACCGGAACGGGCTTTGGCCTAGGCTTTTAGCTTGCGCCTTTAGGCAACGAGCCTGCACATATATTCAATGGCTGCTGCGAGGCCGCCGCTCGATCGTGGTTTAAAGACCATGTCGGCGGCGGCCTCGTTTTCGTATCCGGCGCCGCGAAGGGCGAGCGCGATACCGGCTTCCAGGAGAAGGGGCAGACCGCGTTGGCTGGTTGCGATTACGGCAGCCTGATTGAGCGAGCAGCTGTGCGCTTGGCATTGGATGGCAAGTTCACCTTGCGCCGGGCAAGGGACCAGAACGGCGGCGACGCGACTTGATAGCAATGCAAATGCTGTGCGCTCATCGGGCGAAAGGCATTCAGCTTCAACGACGACGAGCTTGGGCGGTGCGCTGTTTGTGCGAAGCGTGGCTCGGTACGTGAGGACCGAAGAACCCGACATAGAAAACTCCTGTGTATTCGGCAAAACGTAAACTATAGTTTACGTTTATGTTCGGCTCCATTTCAAATTCGTCTGCATGGACGAACGTGCGAAGCAGATTCTTGGCAAGCGAGTCGAGCAGACGCGCAGGGACCTTGGTATCTCCAAGGTCGATTTTTGTGTGGCAGCAGGAATCAGCCGCCCCTATCTCGACAGAATCGAAGATGGAACGGCAAATTTCACGCTCAAGGTTCTATTTAAGATCGCGCCCGCGCTTGGCATGACGGTATCAGAGCTTCTCGAGGGTATCGGATAGGGCGTTCCCCCGCTGTATTTGACGCTCTTTGGGCGGGTCCCCCTGGTTGCGATGTGCAAAATCGCGAGTATTCAGCACTAGTTCGGCCGTAGATGGTAGCTCGAGCGGCTGGCTTTGCCTTTTTGACAGTAGATAATCCACACGCTAAATAAAAATGAGGAATAAATATTTACTAGACGGCCCCTTTGTCCTAAAAGTACGTCTAACAATCGACCGATTCTATGCCTCCGGAGGAGAAATTGCAGAATACTCCGATTTTTGCACGGCCCGAGGGGGACCACCTGTCGTTTAAGGCTGCGATAAGTGGAGCTGCCTTAGGGATTACGCCATCGGGACGCGGTCGTGGTTGACTTGGCTGTAGAACAGGCTCTGGATTTCGGCGGCATCGCGTGACTGGCCGAGTGCCCACATGGTCTTGGCTACGAGCGTCTCGGTGGTCATGTCGTCGCCGCGCAAAATACCCGGATGATCGGCGTAGGCACGACCGACCTCATAAACACCCAGGTCAAGGCCCTCTTCGGGGACCTGCGTGGTCATAACGACGGTGCGGCCCGAATCGACCCAGCGGAAAATCGCCTCCTGGAACGACTCGCCCGACTCGCCAAACTCGGGAATACCGCCAATGCCAAAGGTCTCAAGAATTACAGCATCGTAGCTATCGGCTAGGGCGTCGAGGATGCCCGGGTTTACGCCGGGCGTAAGCTTGAGTACAAATACGCGCGGGTCGATGCTGTCGTAGAAACGCACCGGGTTTTCGCCCTGATGGGTGCCGTGGAGCCCGTTGCGCACGATGCGGTCGTTGCGGATATAGGCGATGGGCGGATAGTTGACGCTAATGAACGCATTAAAGCTCATGGTGCGCTGCTTACGGGCGCGCGTGCCGGCAATGGCCACGCCGCCAAAAACGATCGAGACGTCGTGCGAATGCTCATCGAGCGCATAGAGCAGGCTCTGGTACAGGTTGAGCTTGGCGTCGGTAAAGGGATTGCCCATGGGCTTTTGCGAGCCGGTGAGCACGATGGGCTTGGGGCTGTCCTGAATCAGGTAGGAAAGCGCTGCCGCGGTGTAGCTCATGGTGTCGGTGCCGTGCATGATCACGAAGCCGTCGTGGTCGGCATAACCCTCGACAATGACGTCGCGGATGCGCATCCAGTCGCTCGGGCGCATATTGGTGCTGTCGATGTTCATGGGCTGCACCACGTCGAGCTCGCAGAGGCCCGAGATCTCGGGGACGCTCTGGGCGAGCTCCTCACCGGTCAGGGCGGGGGAGAGGCCGTTGCCGTCCTCGGTCGATGCGATGGTGCCGCCCGTGGCGATGAGAAGGATGCGCTTCATGCTGGTATTCCTATCGTATTTGCCGCCCCAGAGGCGGAGTCGTTCGGCAGTATTGTGGCACAGGGCGTCCAATGTTCAAACGTATTACATCATCTGTCACGTCTGGTAACACCCTTGATTATCGACTTTATCCGAACACCTCCCACATTCATCCGCACATGTACGGATGAATGTGGGAACCCGATACCCTGAGGGCCGGATCGGCCGGCCCCGGGAGATCGGAGGACGGCATGTCCGGAAAGAGGAAGAAGGGTTCCGCGGAGGCGGCCCCGAGGGCCTACGGAAGGCTCACGAGGCACGAGCGGGACACGGTCCAGAGGATGCTGGAGCGCAGGGCCTCGTGCAGGGAGATCGCCAGGGAGCTGGGCAGGTCGCCCTCGACGGTGAGCGCCGAGGTGGCGTCGCACAGGTTCGTCACGGCGCCGAAGCCCAGGCGCGGCGAGCGCGTGGGCGCCGGC
>DBGEDL010000100.1:0-1274 GCA_048375035.1 Collinsella sp. | reverse complement strand
GGACCGCCTTTGCGGAGCCACTTTTCTTCTTTCCGGACATGCCGTCCTCCGATCTCCCGGGGCCGGCCGGCCCGGCCCTCAGGGTATCGGGTTCCCACATTCATCCGCACATGTGCGGATGAATGTGGGAAGTGTTCGGATAAAGTCGATAATCAAGGTTCGGGGCGCAGTTCAACAGGCACCTTTGTGGTGGTTTTGCTCGAGCGGATAACTCGGGTTACAATACGCCTGACATATCGCCCCCTTCTCCGGATGGGGGCAGCGTAAGCGCTCTTGTGGCGGCACCGTAGGACTTTGAAGGTGGCCGTCGTAAGGGCGCTTTTTGTTTAGGCGCCCGCATTCGGGTGCACGCTATGAAGGGAGAGCACATGAAGAGTTTTGTTGCCGAGGA
This sequence comes from Collinsella sp., assembly GCA_048375035.1. GTDB lineage: Bacteria > Actinomycetota > Coriobacteriia > Coriobacteriales > Coriobacteriaceae > Collinsella. The sequence goes on along the minus strand of DBGEDL010000100.1, from coordinate 883 downwards.
TTCGTTTTGGGAGTTGTTCCCGCAGGCGGCTATCGGAGTTGTGGTCGTAAAGGGCATGAAGCCCGCGGCACAGATTCCCCAGGAAGACGTGGATGCGATCGCCGCGTTGCTCGACCGCGCCAACATTGATGCGGAGCGTCACCTGACGAGCGACACCATCAGCGAGAACGCGCCGGTCAAGGCGTGGCGTGAGGCGTATCGTCAGTTTAAGACCAAGAAGGGTGCGCGGTGCTCCATCGAGAACCTGCTCAAGCGCGTGCTCAAAGGCAAGCCGGTCGGCCACATCACGCCGGCGGTGGACATCTACAATACGGTTTCGCTGACCTACGCGCTGCCCGTGGGCGGTGAGGATCTGCATGCTATTGAGGGTAATTTGCGCCTGACGGTGACCGACGGCGGCGACGCGTTCCTGCCGCTTGGTGAGGAGACGGACGATCCGACGCTGCCCGGTGAGCTTGCCTATATCGATGACGCGGGTGCTGTGTGCCGTTGCTGGAACTGGCGCGACGGCGTTCGCACGGCGCTGTCCGACGATTCGGCGGACGCTTTCCTGGCGATTGAGTGCGTGGAGCCCGAGCGGATGGGGGATTGCCAGGCCGCAATCGATCGCCTTGCTGAGTTGCTTGAGCGTTATCTTGGCGCCACAGTTGTCGTCAAGACGCTGGTGACGCACGAGAATCCGTGCGTGGAGCTGTAGGAATTCCTGCGGCCCGCGTTCGTCGTAAACCACCACAAAGGGGGACAGTGAACTGCCTCCCATTTCTTGGACATCGGGAAATGGGAGGTTTTCCATGAGTATAGACCTCAGGGCGAAGCACGACCTGGAGTCCAGGAGGCGGGCCGTCGAGCTCTTCGACGCCGGCGTCGGCTGCAAGCCGGCGGC
>DBGEDL010000099.1:0-2069 GCA_048375035.1 Collinsella sp. | reverse complement strand
ATGGTTCGATGTCTGCCCGGATGCGACACTTGAAGTGTCCATCCTCGCAGTATCCGGTTCTCAAGGTGCACGCCTGGCGGCTCATCCGGTCCGACCGGGCCGCGCGGCAAGGAGATATATTGCCAGACCGGAGGGGCCCCGGGGGCGGGAATCTGGGCGTACACATTTCCTACACATCTTGGGATCCGACTAACGTTTGCCAGCCGTTACCTACCGCTCGCCGAGCATCTCTTTATATAAGGCAGTCTCATGGTTAAAGCGGATACGTCCCCCTAGCTAAAGCACAGCCAGCATCGAGCAACTCATCACGTTCTTCCACCGAGAACCCCTCGGCGTAGACGCGCACCACTGGTTCGGTCCCGCTAGGACGAACCAGCAGCCACGTGTCATCCTCGAATGCCAAACGCAAGCCATCCATATGACTAACGTTTTGCGGCACCTTGCCACAAATCGACTTGGGGTTTACGCCCGGCAGCAGGGTTCGTAACGTTTCGGCATCTTCGGCCTCAAGGCGCAAATCCCGTCGACCGTAACTCGTCTTACCAAAACTGTCCTCGAGTTGGTCGACCAGAACGCCCAAAGGCGCGTCCGTCTTAGCCATAAGCTCACACAGAATCAGACAGGCGAGGATTCCATCGCGCTCGGGCATATGCGCGGCGATGCCGATACCACCGGCTTCTTCACCGCCTATGAGGACGCCGCTCTTCTTCATCTCCGCCGCTATATATTTGAAACCGACTGGTTTGACGGTCACGCGGCAGCCAAGCGCCTCGGCAATGCGACGCACGAGCGTCGAGCATGAAAGATTGACGACGACGCGCCCCTCCAAGTTACGAAATTGAACCAAGTCGCCCAAAACGAGCGCCATGATCTGATGCGGATGTATATATCTGCCGCGCTCGTCAACCGCACCGATACGGTCGGCGTCGCCGTCGGTCACCAGACCAGCGCAAGCTCCGTCATCGATAACCGTGCGCTCGCAAGCGTCCACCCAAGGCTCAACGGGGTCGGGGCAGATATCTTCTTGGTCAGACGCCTGCCCGGCGTGAATCTCGTGCACCTCAACGCCAAGCTCGCGCAGCAAGTCGGCTAGATAACCCTGGGCTGCGCCGCCCATGGGATCGACAACCACGCGCAGGTGCGCGCCGCGGATGGCTTCGGCATCGACAAACGATGCCACCGCCTGCATATAGTCAGGAATGATATCCGCGGTGCGATATTGCCCCTCGATCCCCATTGGCTCGGGAGCCATGGTCTCTTCGAGCTCTTCGATGACATCCTGGTTGGCGGTCGAGCCGTCACCCATGCGAATCTTGAGGCACAGATAACCCTGCGGATGATGGGACCCCGTCACCATGAGCGCGCCGCACGCCTCACCGTCATAAGCCGCCGCCCACGTAAGGGCAGGGGTCGGAACAGGTCGCGAAGCGAGCACGGCGTCCAGCCCGTGCGCTGCTAGCACGCCCGCCGCAAGCTCAGCGAACTCGCTCGCCAGGGGCCGGGTGTCGAACCCTATATATACCGTTTTGCCCGGATTGGTCTTTTGCCACAACTCGCCGACGGCATCGGCGATACGGGCAACGTTATCGGCAGTGAAGTCCTCATCGACGCGAGCGCGCCAACCGTCAGTTCCAAAATGAATTATCGCGCACACGCGCAGACACCTCACAGTGTTTGGATCATGGTACGCGTGAGGTATACCCGCAACACGCACTCAGCAACCTGCCGGCACCAGCATTCACCATTTGGGCAAATGCTGCCGAGGACATGCAAGCAATCAGAACCACCCTTAAAAAGGGTGGTTTGCTCTTAGGGTATAACCCACGGGCCCCGGGCTCGCGTCTAAAGGCGCGGGCCCGGACTTCGTCCAGGCCTAGTGCATCTTGACCCGTGGCGCGCCGGTCGAACCGGCGGGATCACCTCCTCTTGAAGGGGTCCTCGTACTCCTTGACGCTCAGCCGGTCGAGCGCGATGTCGGCCTTCTCCTGCTCCCGGATGTACTTCGCGATCGTGGCCTCGTTCAGGCCGACCGTGGACACGTAGTAGCCCTCGGCCCAGAACTTCCTGTT
>DBGEDL010000098.1:0-12872 GCA_048375035.1 Collinsella sp. | reverse complement strand
TCATGCGCGACGCCGTCCCGTACGCGGCCTAGCGGGCGGCGGGATCAACCGAAGGGGAAGCGGGGGCGCCGGGCGCCCGGATGCGTCATGCCGAAATGGCGCGAAGCACGCGGTTGACAAAACTATAGAGACACGTCCCAGGAAAACCCGTAAGAAAGAGATTCAACCCAAAAAAGTCCTTGCATCAAAGAAAGTCTTCCCCTATAGTATCTCTTCGTCACGGGGGCGTAGCTCAGCTGGGAGAGCGCTTGACTGGCAGTCAAGAGGTCAGGGGTTCGATCCCCCTCGTCTCCACCATCGTGAATGCTAAGGCCTTCGGAATTCCGAAGGCCTTTTTTCATGCAAATATGCCTCGCGCCACAAACCCAATCCACACCAACAAAAAGTTGCACAATTTATTTCCCATCTCTGTACATACTTTGTAAGTCAAGCGCAATTACCAGTGCAGCTCGCTGCTCCATTTAGGCTTCAGGAACGTCTCCAATCACCGCCAATACCTCAATAACCTGCATCAATGTGAACAACATCCCAAAACAACCCCCTTAAGCACGTCAAATGAACGATATGTTGTCCAACGCAGCCTAAATAAGTTTCACTAACAGCTTGTGCTAGGATAACTAACATTACATGGGTTCAACTGTGCTCACGGCTCCAGCAAGTCACAAAGCGCAGGGTCGATCAGCATCCGGCCGTAACGGCGGTGCCAGAAACACCACGAGCTCCAATAAAGAAGTCATGCGGCTCTTTTAATCTGCGTTGATTTATTTATGAGATGCAAATTCTGCTAGTTCGTATGCCAAAACGTAGCAGTCCTGCAGCTGTTTGCGTGCGGTCCAGTTTTGTACCCGCTTGATTGGGTCGCACGCAGCCAACTGGAGACGCGGTCATTTTGCGATACACGTCCGCGTCTCCAGCAACTGCGCTAATACATACCGTTCACGGTGGGGCAGAGCCACGTGCTTGTCTAACTGAGCTCAGGGTTTGAATATGGATCGCCTTCGCGCACAAGCGCTCTGGCGAAGCCATACCCAAACCCCGTGAGCCACACGTAAGACAGCAAGGGGGTGGTGCTCGTGTGGTATGTAATCCAGGTCATTAACGGTCGCGAAGACGTAATGCGCGAGCGCATCGAGCGCATGGTGCCGGCGGGTGCCATGCAAGAACTCTTTTATCCCCAATATCAAACTGAGATTAAGGTGCACGGCGAATGGGTCAAAACGACCAAGCCGCTGTTCCCCGGTTATCTTATCTGCGACACGGCAGATCCCCGTACCGTGCAACAGTATCTGCTTCGCATGGACGACTTTGCCCGGGTGCTTGCCCAGGACGGACAGTTTGTGCCGCTGGCAAAAGAAGAGGTCCAGCTTATTGGCGGCTTTACGCATAGGGGAGACCGCGTAGTGCCCATGAGTGAGGCCTTAAAAGACGGCGACCAGGTCGTAGTGACATCAGGTCCGCTGCTGGGCCACGAGGGCCTCATCAAAAACATTAACAGACGCAAGAGCACTGCTTATTTAGAGCTCAACCTGTGCGGCCGATGCGTTACCACTCGCGTTGGCCTCGCCGTGCTTTCAAGCGAGCAGCGCGCAATGCGAAACCTTAAAAAGGCGATCGCCTAGCTGCTGGCGGTCGCCACATAGAACAGGGAGGATCCCCGACCCGGGGACGAAGCTTTGGAAGAGAACGTGTCGGATAAAAATCAATATGCAACTGATGCGCCCGTGGGGGCGGCGCTGATTGCTCAGGCCATGGACCGGCGCGAGGGCGTCGGCCGTTACAAGGCCATGCAATCCATCATGGACTGGGATCGTTCGCGCCTGGCCTACCGCGCCGTTAAGCGCGCCTTTGACGTCGTGTTCAGTGGCTGCGTGCTTGCCGTCATCGCTGTCCCCAGCCTTGTGCTTGCCGCGGCCATCCGCCTAGAGAGCGAGGGCAACCCCTTCTACAGCCAGATCCGAGTGGGACAGACACGCCCCGACGGAAGCCTGACCACGTTCCGCATGTGGAAGTTCCGCTCCATGTACAGGGACGCCGACGAGCGCCTCGCCGAGCTCAAGGAGCAGAACGAGATCGACGGCGCCATGTTCAAGATGAAGGAGGACCCCCGCGTCACCAGGATCGGGAAGTTCATCCGCAAACATTCCATCGACGAGTTCCCGCAGTTCCTCAACGTGTTCCTGGGGCAGATGTCCGTCGTCGGCCCGCGGCCGCCGCTGCCCAACGAGGTCGCTGAGTACACGGAGTACGACCTGCAACGGCTCGCCGTGAAGCCAGGCATCACCGGACTCTGGCAGGTTACGGAGCGCAACTCCACCGGTTTCGACGGCATGGTCCGCCGGGACCTCGAGTACATAGCCAAACGCGGAATCGTCATGGACCTCAAGATTGTCCTCCTTACGGTTCTGGAGGTCTTCAACGGAAGTGGTGCGTACTAATGCCTAACTTTAATACCCGATTCGAATCGGAGAAGAAAATGAAGATTGCCGTCGCCGGAACCGGCTACGTCGGCCTGTCCCTCGCCGTCCTGCTCTCGCAGCATAACGAGGTGCACGCGCTGGACATCGTGCCCGAGAAGGTCGCGAAGATCAACAACTACGAGTCGCCCATCCAGGACGACGAGATTGAGCGCTTCCTGGCGGAGGCTAAGGCGGGGGAGCGAGGCCTCGACCTGCACGCCACCGTCGACGCGGCCGGGGCCTATACGGGCGCCGACTACGCCGTCATCGCAACGCCCACCAACTACGACTCGGACAGAAACTTCTTCGACACGAGCTCCGTCGAGGCCGCCATCGCCGCCGTGCGGTCGGTGAACCCGGACGCGTGGATCGTCATCAAGTCGACAATCCCCGTCGGCTACACCGCAGGCCTGCGTGAGAAGCTAGGCGACAGCAAGATCTTCTTCAGCCCGGAGTTCCTGCGCGAGAGCAAGGCACTCTACGACAACCTGCACCCCAGCCGCATCGTGGTTGGCGCGCCTAAAGACGACGCTAACGCCGTCGCAGCTGCCGAGCGCTTCGCACGCCTGCTCGCCCAAGGGGCGGACCCCGCGGAGCTCGAGCGCGTGAACGCCGACGGTACTGTGGGTATCCCCGAGCTCGTGCTGGGCACCACCGAGGCCGAGGCCGTCAAGCTGTTCGCCAACACCTACCTGGCGCTGCGTGTGGCCTATTTCAACGAGCTCGACACGTACTGCGAGGTCCGCGGCCTCAACACCCGCGACGTCATCGACGGCGTGTGCCTGGAGCCGCGCATCGGCTCCCACTACAACAACCCTAGCTTCGGCTACGGCGGCTACTGCCTGCCCAAGGACACCAAGCAGCTGCTCGCCAACTACAAGGACGTGCCGCAGAACCTGATCGAGGCCATCGTGGAGGCCAACCGCACCCGCAAGGACTTCGTGGCCGACGAGGTGCTGCAGATGGTCTGGGGCCGAGTGTACGAGGGCAAGCCGAAACCGGTTGTGGGCGTGTACCGCCTGACGATGAAGTCCAACTCCGACAACTTCCGCGCGAGCTCCATCCAGGGCGTCATGAAGCGTGTGAAGGCCAAGGGCGTGCCCGTTGTGGTCTACGAGCCCACGCTGGATGTGCCGGAGTTCTTCGGGTCCGAGGTCACGCACGACTTGGAGGCCTTCAAGGCCGGCTGCGACGTGATCGTCGCTAACCGCTGGAGCGACGAGCTCGCGGACGTGGCGGGCAAGGTCTATACACGCGACCTGTTTAAACGAGACTAGGTGGAATGAATGGCAGATAGAAAAGTCCTCGTCACCGGAGCCGCCGGCTTTATTGGCGCGTTCCTCGTCAAGAAGCTGTTCGAGGAGACCGATGACATGATCGTCGGCCTCGACAACCTCAACAGCTACTACGACCCCGGCATCAAGGACGCCCGCCTTCGCATGCTGGCCGAGGCCGACACCAAAGGTCGCTTCACCTTCGTGCGCGGCGACCTGTGCGACTCCGCCCTCATCGAGCGTCTGTTCGCGGAGAACGGCTTTGATGTCGTTGTGAACCTTGCCGCGCAGGCGGGCGTCCGCTACTCCATCGAGAACCCGCGCGCCTACCTTGAGAGCAACCTCGTGGGCTTCTTCAACGTGCTTGAGGCCTGCCGCCACCACCCCGTAAAGCACCTGGTCTATGCGAGCTCCAGCTCGGTTTACGGCGGGAACAAGAAGGTGCCGTTCTCCGAGGAGGACCGCGTGGACTCGCCGGTGTCGCTCTACGCCGCCACCAAGAAGTCCAACGAGCTCATGGCCGCCGCCTACTCCAAGCTCTATTCCATCCCGGCGACCGGCCTGCGCTTCTTCACCGTGTACGGCCCCATGGGCAGGCCCGACATGGCCTACTTCGGATTCACCGAGAAGCTGCGCCGCGGCGACACCATCAAGATCTTCAACATGGGCGACTGCCGCCGCGACTTCACCTACGTCGACGACATCGTCGAGGGAGTGAGGCGCGTCATGGACGCCGCGCCCGAGGTGAAGATGGGCGAGGACGGGCTGCCGCTCGCCGCCCACCGCGTCTACAACATCGGCAACTCGCACCCCGAGAACCTGCTCGACTTCGTCGACACGCTGCAGCGCGTGCTGGTGGAGGAAGGCGTGCTCCCGGTCGACTACGACTTCGAGTCCCACAAGCAGCTCGTGCCGATGCAGCCCGGCGACGTACCCGTTACCTACGCCGACACAACGGCACTCCAGCGCGACCTGGGCTACAAGCCCGGGACCCCTCTCGAGGATGGCCTGCGCGCATTCGCGAAGTGGTATCGCGAGTACTACGTCACCGTCAAGGAGTAACGCTGTATATGTGCAATGACGAAGAAATTCGTGTATTTCAAAATAATCTTTGTCTTCCTGGGCGCGTTGATGTGATGGGTGCCCCCGTTGACCCGTGGACCATAGATCAGACCCTCGAAGCGACCGATACCTTCATCAAGGAGGGGCGCTTCGCCCACCTGATCGGCGTGAACGCCGACAAGCTGCTGCAGATGCGCGATGACCCCGAGATGGACGCGTGCGTGCGCCGCTGCGAGATCGTGAACGCCGATGGCGCCTCCATGGTCATGGCCGCCAGGAAGCTGGGGGTTGACCTGCCCGAGCGCGTGGCAGGCATCGACCTAATGTGGGAGCTGTGCGGGCTGGCCGAGCGCGAGGGGCACAGGGTCTACCTGCTGGGCGCCAAGGCCGAAGTGGTCGTAAAGACCGCAGAGGTACTGTCCGAGAGGTATCCCAATATGGTCCTCGCTGGCTACCGTGACGGTTACTTCGGCGACGACGAGTTCGACGCCGTGGTCGCCGAGGTCGAGCAGGCCGAGCCCGACATCGTGTTCGTGGGCATCACCTCGCCCAAGAAGGAGCGCCTGATCGAGCGTTTCCGCGAGCTGGGCGCAAAGGGCGCATTCGTGGGCGTGGGCGGCTCGTTCGACGTCGTCTCCGGCAACATCCCGCGCGCCCCGATGTGGATGCAGCGCGCGAACCTGGAGTGGCTCTTCCGCATGATGCAGGAGCCCAAGCGCCTGGTGAGGCGCTACGTGGTCGGCAACACCCGTTTCTACATGCTTCTCCGCAAGGAGTCAAAGAGGAGCAAGGCCAATGTCTAAGAAGAAAGTAATGCTCGTCTTCGGAACCCGCCCGGAGGCGATTAAGATGTGCCCGCTCGTCAACGAGCTGAAGGTGCGCGCTGATGAGTTCGAGACCGTCGTGACCGTGACCGGCCAGCACCGCGAGATGCTCGACCAGGTGCTGCGCGTCTTCGGCGTTACTCCCGACCACGACCTGGCGATCATGAAGCCCGGCCAGACGCTGTTCGACGTTACGTGCGGCGTGCTGCTCAAGCTCAAGGCGGTCCTCGAGGACGAAAGGCCCGATGTCGTGCTCGTGCACGGCGACACCACGACCAGCTTCGCCGCGGCGCTCGCGTGCTTCTACCTTCAGATCCCCGTGGGCCACGTCGAGGCGGGCCTGCGCACGCACGACATCTACAGCCCCTGGCCGGAGGAGTTCAACCGCCAGGCGGTCGACATCGTGAGCGAGTACTACTTCGCCCCGACGGAGGCCAGCAAGGAGAACCTGCTCGGCGAGGGCAAGCCCGAGTCCAAGATCTGGGTCACCGGCAACACCGGCATCGACGCCCTGCGCACCACCGTGCGCGAGGGGTACTCCCATCCCGAGCTCGAGTGGGCCGAGGGCTCCCGTCTCATTCTCATCACGGCCCACCGCCGCGAGAACCTTGGCGAACCCATGCACCGCATGTTCCGCGCCATCCGCCGCGTGATGGAGGAGCACCCCGACACCAAGGCGATCTACCCCATCCACATGAACCCGCTCGTCCGAAAGGCGGCCCATGAGGAGCTCGACGGCTTCGACCGCCTGCACATCATCGACCCGCTCGAGGTATTCGACTTCCACAACTTCATGGCCGCGAGCCACCTCATCCTCACCGACTCGGGTGGCATCCAGGAGGAGGCCCCGAGCCTGGGTAAGCCGGTGCTCGTCATGCGCGACACCACCGAGCGACCCGAGGGCGTTGCCGCCGGCACGCTGAAGCTCGTCGGCACCGAGGAGGACGTCATCTATCGTGAGTTCAGCCGTCTGCTCAGCGATCAGACCGAGTACGAGACCATGAGCCATGCATCGAACCCCTATGGAGATGGGCATGCGAGCGAGCGCATCGCTGAAGTGCTGGCGGGTTAGTAACATGAATGAATGTCTGAAGATATACAAGGCCGCGCACGCCTGTGCGAGCGGTTTGAAAATACTACGGCCCCTCAGTGCCGTGCTACGGCACCTCGACCAGTTCCTTTTCGCTTGTCACATCGGCAGCCGGGCACAAATCGGTGAGGGGTGTGTCTTTCAGCACAACGGCCTCGGTGTCGTCATCTCCGAGCGCGCGGTTATTGGGGACCGTTGCATGTTATATCAACACGTAACCATTGGTGCGTTGGAAGACGGCTCCGAGGATGTGCCATTGATAGGCGACGATGTCGTTATCGGCGCCGGGGCAACCCTTCTTGGCCCCATCAAAGTCGGGAGCGGTGCCAAGATTGGAGCTGGTGCCGTCGTGCTGAGCGACGTTCCCGCGGGCGCCACTGCGGTCGGGATCCCTGCCAAGATTCTAGGTGAGAGCGCATGACGGGCGAGAATCGGTCGGCGGTCATCATGCTTGGCCCCTCACTTGATTCCAGAGGCGGCATGGCTACCGTGGTCAACGGGTACATCAAAGCTGGTATTCGTGACATTTGTGATTTCGAGTACATTGAGACGACTAGACCTGGCAGCGTTGCTGTGAAGGCGCTTGCCGGAATCAGCGCTTATGCAAGGTTCCGTAAAGACCTGCCTGCATGCGATATTGTGCATCTACATATTGGCGCTGGCATTAGCCCGATGCGAAAGTCGTTGTTCGCTAAGGCTGCCAAGAGGGCAGGGAAGGCCGTCGTCATCCACGAGCATAGAGGGGTTCTTGCCGATCTCTACCGGAAGGGCGGATACGACTTTGCTAGGAAAACCCGTGAGCTATATGAACTCGCGGATGTCGCGATCGTGCTTTCAGAGGAGTGGAAGGACTTCTTTGCTGAGAACGTATGTGACCCGTCGAAGGTGGTCGTTCTGCATAACTCGGTCCCTGCTCCCGCTGACGCTCCAGCGCTTGGACGGGAAGAAAAGGTTTTATTTCTCGGTCATATGACCGATGTCAAGGGTCCGGATATCCTCGTTAAGGCCATTCCTGAAGTTGTTAAGTCTCACCCTGCCTGTCGTTTCATCTTTGCCGGCGATGGGGACGCCCAACCTTATCGCGATCTTGCGGAGGAGCTTGGCGTCCTTGGTTCTTGTGAATTCGTCGGCTGGGCCACCGACCTAGAGAAGGATAATCTCTTGAGGGATTGCCCCATTTATTGCCAGCCTTCGAGGAACGAAGGTATGCCCATGGCTCTGCTCGAGGCTATGGGCTATGGGCGCGCCTGCATCGCAACGCGCGTGGGCGGCGTTCTCCAGGTTTTAAACGATGGGCGAGATGGCATTCTTGTTGAGCCCCTCGACGATAAAGGCATAGCAAATGCAGTTATTTCTCTCTTAAATCGAATTGACGACGCCCGTAGTCTCGGATTGGCTGCAAGAGAAAAGGTTCAAAGTCGTTTTTGCCCTCAAAAAAATCTCGAACTTTTGAGCCGGATTTATTCAGTGCTTGGATCGTTAAGAAAGGCTTAGATTGAACTCACAGATTAGAAATATATGGCGGATTGTTTATGCTGCATCGGTGAAGTGGTGGCCAAGTTCGACTTATTTTCGTCCGGCTGGAATGGCGAGGGCCTTCTTTGGGCGTCTTATCTGTTCTAGTTTTGGAAAATATGTCAATATTGAGCGCGGGGCAACGTTCTCGTCATCTGTTTCTATTGGAGACAACTCAGGTATCGGAATTAATTGCGAGCTTCATGGCGAAGTTCATGTTGGTAAAAATGTTCTCATGGCACCCGAGTGCGTTTTCTACACCGTAAATCACCGTCACGATCGAATTGATTTACCAATTGGCCAGCAAGGAAACACGGAATCTGATCCCATTTGGATTGGAGATGATGTATGGCTAGGAAGGCGAGTTATGGTAATGCCTGGCGTGCATATAGGAGATGGATGCATCGTTGCCGCTGGGGCTGTTGTTACCAAGGATCTTCCACCTTATAGCGTGGGGGGGTGTTCCTTGTCGCGTAATAGGCTCGCGGCTTAGCTCATGAATAGCATAACTACACTTAACGGCATGAATTGCAACAGGGGGTTAGCGGAGGATTTTGGCGTTTCTTTTCGATTAGCTCGATTCGAAGTCGTCTTCTGCGCTTCGTTTTGTTTCCTTTTTTGCATACTATACCTAGTTGGGCAGCAATCCATTTTTCCATGGGTTATTCTCCTTATGGATGTTCTCATGCTTTCAATGAGAAAATCCTCAGTGCCAGTCTTATGCTCAGCCCTTCTTGTAGGCAATGAACTCGCAAGTATTCTTATACTTCTTATATGGATGGCTATGTCTCGAGATATTAATCTCAAGCTCATCTCAACGTGTAGATTTGATAAGAGCGTTCTTGCTCTTATTTCATTGATTTTTGCCGCCTCATTCGCTCAGGCATGGCGCGCGGGCACTATTGCAAATATTATTCTCTCGGGTACGTATCTGTTGATTGTTGCATTTGTTGCATTTGCATGCAGTCAATCGATAACGTATAGAAGAGCTCTCGGGTCTGCTGTGTGTTTTGTTATTGCTGAGTTCATTGTTTCATTATTTATCTGTTTTAAGAACGGATTTGAACCTGGCGACCTGCATTATGGGACTTTAGGTAATGCTCATTTCTTTGGTATTGCCTGTTCCTTATTTCTTCTCCTTGTTCTCCACGCTGTCTTTAAGCAAAAAGTGATTTCCCTGACGTATGCGTTTGCCCTTATCGCCATGCTCGGTTTCATGATGTGGGAAGCGGATGCCAAGGCTGCTATCGGGGCTGGTTTTATTGCGCTTTGTTGTTTTTTACCATTCTGGGCAATCAATAAATCGCGGACTGCTATTTCCATTTTTTTATGGACAACTGTTCTGGTTTTCCTGATAGGTTCACTTGCTTTACAAATACAAGATATAGAAACGGTGCTTACGCGCCCTGATTTTCCTTTACACGGCTTCTTCAATGAGTATGTGTATAACAGCGGGCTTCAAAATAAATTCGACTATTTCATGGGAACAACATCTCAGATGCTAAATGACGGTCATATAGTATCTGGCTACGGCCTTGGTACATACGGCAGTCGTTTTGCGAATATGCTGGGTTATACGTTCACCTATCGCGATCCAAGTGCAATTAATGATTTGGCTGCTACTTTGTTTAAATCTAGAATGATTCCTGAATATGCACAATTTGCCTCGCAATATAATCAGTCCGTAGTAGACGTAATTCATTCTTTTTCTGCAGTGTTGACTTACCCTTTTTCTAGTTTAGTCGCGTTGATCGGTGAGACTGGTCTTATCGGCGTATTCACTGTGGGAGTTATTCTGAAAAAATCGAATTTGAGTGTCATGTCTCAAATGTGCGTTGCTTTTTTTATCGGTGCGTGTCTGACTGATCTATATTTCGATCATATTCAAACTACTGCAATGCTGCTTATGATGTGTGCCGCATATAACCAATTAAGCCGTTCTGAATATGTGAATGGCAATCATTCAACTAATGGTATTGGTGATGCTCTATGAAAATTTCGATAGTCACTCCAGGTATTTCTGGAGGAGGAACGGAACGCGTTGCTACTATTCTTGCGAATGGATTTGCAGAGCGAGGCCACGATATTTGTATCGTCTGCTGTTATTACGATAATCGTGAGTACGAGTTGGATGATGCGGTTATTGTTTCTAACGTTATTTCAGAATATCGCGGATTTAGGGGACTTATTTATCGGAGTCTTGCCCTAATAAAGGCTCTTCATGAGCAAAAACCCGATGTCGTTCTTTCCTTTGTTGCGCCTGAGATGGTTATCCCTCAGCTCTTCTGTCCTTCAACGATTCAAACGCTTCGCAATGACCCCTGGCACTTTGATACAACATGGAGCAAACGACTTTTTATTAAACGAGCTTTTTCATCTGCATCAAAGGTCGTATTTCAGACCCATAAGTCAATGGAATTTTATCCAAAGAGCATACGAGACAAAGGCATTGTGCTGAACAATCCCTTGGAAGTTAGCCATCTACCGCTTTGGAATAAAAGTACCGAAGCGCATGAGTTTATTGCGGCTGCTCGGCTGAATGCACAAAAGAATTATCCTATGATGATTCGTGCTTTCAAAGAATTCCACGATTCTCATCCCGACTGGATTCTCACGATTTATGGAGAAGGCGACGGGCGTCTCGAACTTGAGAAGCTGATTGTTAAATTAGGACTTGCCGATTCTGTTAGATTACCAGGACGCTCAATGGAAGTCCATGAACATATGGCTAAATCATCAGCGTTTCTTCTGTCTTCTGATTATGAAGGCGTGTCCAATTCTATGCTTGAGGCGCTCTGCATCGGAATGCCGTGCATTGTTACCGATCATTCCCCTGGTGGTGCACGTGAATATATAGAAGACGGAGTAAATGGCCTGCTTGTTAAGGTCGGCGATTATCATGGAATGGCCAGAGCGATGGAAAGAATGGCCAACGAGCCCGGTTTGGCTTGCCGTTTAGGCGAACGCGCTCTACTTATTAGAAATCAAGTTGATGAGCAGACTGTTGTGGGCCAATGGGAGAAAGTTCTGTTTGACGTTGTCGGTAACCGATAATCTACATGATTTCCAAATGAATGCGATGTGATCTAATGCGAAGCTCCAACAAGATTTCTACGTTTATACAAAACCCTTGGAGTTTATATCAATGGATGCTTATAAAGGGGCTCACTGATTGGGTTCCTGATGAACTGCATCTAAAGTTATTATTTCGTGCAATTTTTGACAGGTGGCCCGATTTTAATCAGCCTAAGGGTTTTAACGAAAAGCTTCAGTGGCTTAAGCTACATGACCATAACCCTTTGTATCCTCTGCTAGTCGATAAATACAAAGTAAAACAATGGGTCTCAGATCGCATTGGCGAAAAATATGTCACGAAGACTTATGGCTCGTGGGATCGGCCTGAGGATATTGATTTCGGGATGCTCCCCGACAAGTTTGTTTTGAAAACCAATCATGACTGCGGTGGCGTGGCTATATGCGAGGAACGGGATTCTTTCGATTTTGAATCTGCTAAACACAAATTAAATGAACATCTTCGATCTGATTATTATAAAAAATGGCGTGAGTGGCCTTACAAGAGTGTTAGGCCTCTCGTATTTGCTGAAGAATACCTCGAGCCTGACACGGGGGCTGACGACCTCTTTGACTATAAGTTTCTTTGCTTTGACGGAAGTCCCAAGCTAGTCGAATTGCATAGAGGGCGTTTTGGCAGCCACACTCAGGATATATACGATACGCAATGGAATCGTGTTGAGATGAGTGATTGGGGATACCCTCAAAGTAAAGATACTCTTGAAAAGCCTGATCGTTTTGACGAAATGTTGTCTTTAAGCAAGATCCTGGCTGACGGTTTTCCCCATGTTCGAGTTGACTGGTATCTCACACACGGGAGACTCTTGTTTGGCGAAATGACGTTTTATGATGGGGCGGGATTCTGCGCTTTCGAGGATTATGCCGATGATCTTAAGTTAGGTTCTTTACTTAATTTACCCGAGTGATCTTGTCTCTTTAACTAATGTTGTTCCGAATTAATGCTGTTTAATAAGGATGGCTTGTGGCAAAGGAAAGACAATCAAACATTGAGCTGTTACGCATTATTGCAATGATGTTGATCGTGATGCATCATTTATGTTTATATGCTTGGCCCGCCAACACAATTTTTCCTATTGAGATACTGAGAAATCTTCTGATACCGAGTGGAAAAATTGGTGTTGACGTTTTCGTTCTTATTTCTGGTTATTTCCTTGCACGGGGGAGTGTCCATTTTCTTTCCATTTTAAAGCTTCTCTTTCAGGCTTGGTTTTACGCAGCGGTTCTCGGTGGCACTTGCTGTGTGTTTTGCAACTCCAATTTTGATATGACGACTTTTATTAAATCGTTCTTACCAGGGGACGGCGGTCTTCCTTGGTTCGTTACTTCGTATCTTGGTATGTACCTATTTGCACCTTGGCTTGCGAAGTTCGCAGCTGATCTTAATGAAAGGCAGTTCGTTCACCTGATTGTTGTTGGATTTGTTGTTTTTTCTCTCATACCTATAATTCCTGGCTGCATGTTTGTAACAAGCGGGTTTTCTTGGTTTTGTTTCCTATTTCTCGTGGCATGCTATATTCGCAATTTTGAAATAGACCGATCCATTGCCACTAAGTTGATA
>DBGEDL010000097.1:0-1122 GCA_048375035.1 Collinsella sp. | reverse complement strand
CAGTCGATGGTGTTGTGGCGCGGCACGCACTCCATGCTTGCCAGCTGGCTGCCCACGTCGTTCCTTATGTGCTTCAGCTCCTCCGCGTCGTCGCTCCACGCCATGACGTTGAAGTGCGCCCGTACCGAGGTCAGCCCGTAGGAATGGGCTTCGTTCAGGTACTGGTCTATCCACTCGCGGTTGATGCTGTTGCTCCTTGAATAGCGTGAGAGCGACTGCATGTTGCGGGCGGACTTCTCGAACTTCTGCAAGGTTTCCTCGCTGTTGTCTATCAGCACATACTGGTTGTAGATATGGTTGCAGGAGAGCAGCAGCCCCACCGGGGAGGCGAAGGAGAGGCGGCAGTCGCTCCGGTCGGTGGAGAGCTTCTCGTAACGGGTGTCGGTCGCCACCTTACCCGGCAGGTCTTCCGCATCGGAGAGGGTGTGCAGGCACAGGCGGTTGTCGCCGATGCGCATCTCCCTTGCCGAAAGTTCGATGTCCTGCAAGGTGGTGTCACCCTCCGGCATGAGCGAGAAGTAGCGTTCTATCAGCCCCGTCTTTCCCTCAGTACCCACAATCTCATCGGTAGATAGGCGGCGCAGCCTGACAAGCCCGCTGTCGTTCATGATGCGCTCGAACTGTTCGCAAGCCTCCATGAATTTGGTGGCGGTTTCCTTGTCCAGCTCCTTCGGGATGATATGTCCCCGGCACAGCGTGCTGAAGTTGCTCTGCATCCGGTTACGCTCCTTTGTCGTCTTGGTCAGGTAGAGGTAGCAGGTGTGTTTCAGGTACGGACGCTCGTTGAAGTGTCGCTCGAAGCTCCGCGAGAGGAAACTCATGTCGTCCTTTTGCAATTCCGGCTTGTAGCGTTCCTTGATGAACCAGTCCTGCTTATGGACGACGGAGTAGTCCGGCAGCACCTTGATCGCCTTGCACCAGCAGCCGTGGATAGCCTCGTACTCCGCGCCCGTCACGGTGTAAAGCTCCGGCAGCTCCACCTCGAAAGCCACCGTGATGTCGGCGTCCTTTGAGATGATGCAGCCATGCTCCACCGCTAAAAGTGAGTTCACCCTGCCCGACGGGACAAAGGTGTGGCTCAACGGCGAAAGCCGGTTGAAGTACAACGCGGAATTCTCGGGC
>DBGEDL010000096.1:0-3869 GCA_048375035.1 Collinsella sp. | reverse complement strand
GAATAACGTTATAACGTCACAACGTTTCGAAGTTATGACGTTTTAACGTTAAAACGTCTCGAAGTTACAGTGTTTTAACTTTTCTCTGCGGCAGGGATAAAAAATATCCTCTCCCGTTTTTCGCAGGAGAGGATATTGCGGTATATACAGAAAGCCGATGCGGTATCCCCCGGATAATTCATACAGAAAGGAAGAATATCATTGAATTAGTCTTAGGGGGGTGTACTGCTTTCCACGCCGGGTATGGCAGGTGGGTCCGGCGCGGGGAAAGGAGGGGATGGGTAATAGGTGGGATATAATATTTCATGCTTCGGGAGGGGAATACCGCGGGCTTTTTGTAACAGATTACTCCTCCGCGAGCTTCTTGTAGCGCTCGTAGCGGGCCTTGACGTCCTCGACCTCCTTCGCGTACAGGGCGTCGGCCTTGTCCGGGAAGTTGTTCTTGAGGGAAGCGAAGCGGTTCTCGCCCATCAGGAAGTCCATGACCTTGTCGGTGTCCGGCTCCTTGGAGTCGAGCTGGAACGGGTTCTTGCCCTCCGCGATGCGGCGCGGGTCGTAGCGGTACAGATGCCAGTAGCCGCACTCGACCGCCTTCTTCATCTCGTCCTGAGAAGTGCCCATGCCGGCCTTGATATGCTGCTCAAGGCACGGGCAGTAGCAGATGACGATGGACGGGCCGTCGTAGGACTCGGCCTCGCGCAGCGCCTTGAGGGTCTGCGCCTGGTCTGCGCCCATCGCGACCTGTGCAACGTAAACGTATCCGTACTGCATCAGGATCGCACCGAGATCCTTCTTTGCGACCTTTTTACCGGATGCCGCGAACTTTGCGGTAGCGGAAGTCGGGGTTGCCTTGGAGGACTGGCCGCCGGTATTGGAGTAGACCTCGGTGTCGAGCACGAGCAGGTTGACGTCCTGATTCTGC
Organism: Collinsella sp.; assembly: GCA_048375035.1. Taxonomy (GTDB): domain Bacteria; phylum Actinomycetota; class Coriobacteriia; order Coriobacteriales; family Coriobacteriaceae; genus Collinsella. Next base: position 2,947 of record DBGEDL010000096.1, on the reverse strand, counting down.
GCCATAACGTGGTCGATGCCGCCGAAGCCGATGTCGTAGGCCCAGCCGTCGCCGCCGACCGCCCAGACCGACTTCTTCGCGAGGAATTCGCGGTTGTCGAGGATGTACTTGACCTCGTCGGTCTGCTCAGCCTTCTCGAGCGCTGCGATGAGCGCGTCGGAAACTTCGCGGGACTTCTCGCGGTCGTTCCAGTCTGCGAGGTATGCCGCTGCTTCCTCAGCCGCAACGCCTGCGTTCTTCAGCGCCTCGATGCGGATGAGCAGCTCCTTGCGGATGGCATCCTGTGCGTGATAGAAGCCGAACGCGAACTCTGCGTTGTCCTCGAACAGCGAGTGCTCCCACGCCGGGCCGTGGCCCTTGCAGTCGCGGCAGTACGGCAGGATCGGTGCGCCGCCGCTGATCGCGGACGAGCAGCCTGCTGCGTTGCCGACATACATGCGGTCGCCGAACAGCTGGCTGAGCAGCTTGATATAGGTAGTCTCGGCGCAGCCTGCGCAGGCGGCGGAGAACTGGAAGTAGGGCTTTGCGAACTGAACATTCTTGACGCTCTTGTCGCTGATGACGTCCTTCTTGAGGTAGCTTTCGTTCATTGCAACGTCATCGAACAGCGGCTGCTCGGACTTCATCTCCTCGAACGGCGCCCACGTCAGCGCGTCCTTTGCCGGGCACGCGGTCAGGCACACGCCGCAGCCGAGGCAGTCATACGGCGAAAGCTGCATGCGGAAATTGTACTTCGGCGCGTCCTTGCCGAGGCCCTTTGCCGGAGCGGTAACGAAGGAATCCGGAACACCGGCCTTCTCCTCGTCGGTCAGCAGGACCGGACGGATTGCTGCGTGCGGGCAGCACATCGAGCAGCGGTTGCACTGGATGCAGGCGTCGGGGTTCCACTTCGGAACCTTGGTCGCAACGCCGCGCTTGGAGTAGACCGAGGTGCCGTTCTCCCACGTGCCGTCGAGCACGCCGTACTTCTGGAATACGGAGACCGGGAGCTTGTCGCCCTGCTGCTTGTCGAGCGGCATGACGATGTCGCGGACGAACGGGGTCATGTTCTTCGGCTCTGCAACCGGCTCATCGGTCGCGTCCGCCCATGCAGCCGGAATCTCGACCTTGACGGACGCCTGAACGCCGAGGTCGACCGCCTGGTTGTTCATGTCGACGATCTTCTGACCGGCCTTCTTGAAGTAGGAGTTATAGTTGTTCTTCTTCATATCCTCGATCGCGAGGTCCATCGGGATGACCTTGGTCAGCGCGAAGAACGCGCCCTGAAGGATGTTGTTGGTGCGCTTGCCGAGGCCGATGGCCGCCGCGAGCTTTGCCGCGTCGATGATGTAGAAGTTTGCGTGCTTGCGCGCGAGGTCGCGCTTCATCTTCGCCGGGAGATGCTCCTCGAGCTCCTCGACCGACCACGGGCAGTTGAGCAGGAAGGTGCCGCCGTCCTTGAGGTCTGCGGTGACATCGTACTTTTTAACGTAGGTCGGGGCGTGAACCGCAACAAAATCCGCGGAATTGACCAGATAAGTGCTGAGGATCGGCTCGTCGCCAAAGCGCAGATGGCTCTGCGTCAGACCGCCGGACTTCATCGTATCGTAGGAGAAATACGCCTGCGCGTACTTGCCGCCGACAAAGCCGATGGTCGAGATAGCGTTCTTGTTCGCGCCGACCGTGCCGTCGCCGCCGAGACCCCACAGCTTGCAGCTGATCTGACCCGGATGCGGAAGCTCGATCTCGGTGTAGTCGAGCGAGGTGTGGGTAACGTCGTCGTTGATGCCGATGGTGAAGTTGTTCTTCGGCTGCTCCTTCGCGAGGTTGTCGTAGACCGCGATGAACTGACCCGGGGTGGTGTCCTTGGAGGACAGGCCGTAGCGGCCGCCGACGACCGTGATGTCGTTCCGGCCTGCCTGATTGAGGGCGGTCACGACGTCGAGGTATACCGGCTCGCCGACCGAACCGGTCTCCTTGCTGCGGTCGAGAACGGCGATCTTCTTGACGCTCGCCGGGATGGCAGCGGCGAAGTGCTTGACCGAGAACGGGCGGTACAGGTGGATCTGCACCATGCCGACCTTGCGGCCCTGCGCGTTCAGATAGTCAACGGTCTCCTTGACCGCCTCGGAAGCCGAGCACATGACGACGATGACTTCCTCTGCGTCCGGCGCGCCGTAGTAGTTGAACAGCTTGTAGTCGCGGCCGGTCAGCTTGTTGATCTCGTCCATGTAGTGCTGGATGGTGTCGGGCACGATCTCAGCCTTGACGTTCGCGCCCTCCTTGCACTGGAAGTAGATGTCGGGGTTTACGTTGTTGCCGCGGTTGGTCGGGTGCTCCGGGTTGAGCGACTGACGGCGGAACTCCTGGAGCGCCTTCTGGTCAACGAGGCCGCGCAGATCCTCATAATCGAGGGTCTCGATGCGCTGCATCTCGTGCGAGGTGCGGAAGCCGTCGAAGCAGTGCATGAACGCATAGCGCGCCTTGATGGCGGACAGATGCGCGACGGCGGCCAGATCCATCGCCTCCTGAGGCGAGGAGGACATCAGCATGCCGTAGCCGGTGGTGCGGCAGGTCATGAAGTCGGTGTGGTCGCCGAAGATCGAGTGGTGGTTGCTCGTGACGACGCGGGACGCGATGTGCATGACGCTCGGCAGGAACTGGCCGCCCATGGCGTACATCGCCGGGATCATCAGCATCAGGCCCTGCGAGGAGGTGAAGGTCGTGGTGAGTGCGCCCGCCTGCAGCGAGCCGTGGCAGGTGCCGGCCGCGCCGGCCTCGGACTGCATCTGAATGACGTCGACCGTCGTGCCGAACAGGTTTTTCTTGCCCTTTGCGGACCATTCGTCGACCTTTTCCGCCATCGGCGAGGACGGCGTGATCGGGTAGATCGCCGCTACCTCGGTGAACGCATAGGCGCTGTACGCCGCCGCCGTGTTGCCGTCCATAACAGCATAGTTCTTTTTCT
>DBGEDL010000095.1:0-2218 GCA_048375035.1 Collinsella sp. | reverse complement strand
CGAACGGCATCGGGTCGATGTCGCGGTCGAGCGCCACGCCGCGAAGCCCCTCGGGTCATCTTGGCGGAAATGCGGGCGGGTTCCCCCTGCCGCGCGCGTTCCGCCTCCCCTTCAATAAGTTCAATAAGGCGCGCCTTCCGGCCCTCAGGGTATCGGGTTCCCACATTCATCCGCACATGTGCGGATGAATGTGGGAAGTGTTCGGATGAAGTTGATAATCAAGGGTTGAGCTTATCGAAATGCTCGAAGTTCCATTTTCGGACTAATCAACAGAAAGCTGTGATAAACTAACTCACGCATTACGTGCCCGAGTGGCGGAATTGGCAGACGCAGTGGACTCAAAATCCACCGTTGGCAACAACGTGCGAGTTCGAGTCTCGCCTCGGGCACCATAGATGCAAGTGAGCGTTCAAGGGGGTCGAGGTCCCCTTTTTCGTGCCGAACTCGCGTGAGCGCGCGGAACGTTAAGCAAACAGGCCTGTGGCCTGTTTGTAGCGGAGCGTGGCGAGGGCGCCGTGCGCCCGAAGCCCGGGGCTTCGCGAAGCGAAGGCCCTTCGAGTCTCGCCTCGGGCACCATACATGCACCTGCGCTTCAAGGGGGTCAAGGCCCCCTTTTTCGTGTACGTAATGTGATAGCGCGTTGTACGTGTTATTATTCGCAAGGCGTTGTTCCCGCAATGCCCTAAAGAGGAACCCGAGGGCTCCCACCTTTTGGCGCCAATGAGCAGCTGACTGGTCATACAACCTAGATTCCCTTCCTCATACCGAGGATGTCTATGTGTACGACCTGGTTGCTGAAAAGCGCCGGGTTATTTTTTTATGAATGGAGGTAGGGAAAATAGCTAAGTCTGATGACACCCGCATCAACGACGAGATCACCGCATCTTCGTGCCGTTTGATTGGCGTCGATGGCTCTCAGCTCGGCCTGTTCGCCATCCGCGATGCCCAGCGCGTCGCTGACGATCAGGGTCTCGACCTGGTCGAGATCGCTCCCAACGCGGAGCCGCCGGTCTGCAAGGTCATGGACTACGGTAAGTTCAAGTACCAGCAGGCCATGAAGGCTAAGGCCGCTCGTAAGAACCAGTCCAAGGTCGAGGTCAAGGAAATGAAGTTCCGACCCAAGATCGACGTTGGCGACTACGAGACCAAGAAGGGCCACGTTCTGCGTTTCCTCAAGAAGGGCGCACGCGTTAAGATCACCATCATGTTCCGCGGCCGTGAGATGGCTCACCCGGAGCAGGGTCTTAACGTTCTCGAGCGTCTCGCCGAGGATCTCAAGCCTTACGCTACGGTCGAGTCCAAGCCTAAGATGGAAGGCCGTAACATGCTTATGCTGCTCGCCCCGATTAAGGGCGCCTTCGATGAGGATAAAGCGGCAAGCGATACCAAGTAACTAGTGTTCTGTAACCGATTAAGGAGTATTTCATGCCTAAGATGAAGTCCCACAGCGGCACCAAGAAGCGTTTCCGCAAGACTGGTACCGGCAAGCTTATGCGCGCCAAGGCTTTCAAGAGCCACATCCTGAGCAAGAAGTCCACCAAGCGTAAGCGTGGCTTCCGTCAGGAGACCGAGATCGCCGCTGCCGACCGCAAGGTCATCAAGTCGCGTCTCGCCTAAGTTCGCGTTCCCGTTTTTCGTTTTACCGTCTAGGAGTTGATAGAACATGGCACGTATTAAGCGCGCTGTTGCCGCCAAGAAGAAGCGCCGTACCGTTATGCACCGTGCGAAGGGTTACTACGGTGCCGCTTCGCGTACTTACAAGCATGCTAAAGAGCAGGTCCAGCACTCCCTGCAGTATCAGTATCGTGATCGCCGCAACAAGAAGCGCGAGATCCGCTCTCTCTGGATCACCCGCATCAACGCTGCCGCTCGCCTGAACGACATCTCTTACTCTCAGTTCATGCACGGCCTGAAGGTTGCCGGCATCGAGCTCGACCGCAAGGTTCTGGCTCAGATGGCTTACGAGGACATCGAGTCCTTCAACGAGCTGGCTGCCATTGCCAAGAAGGCTCTCGAGGCCTAATAGATTCTGTTGAATCGCTAGGGGAGTGTCGCACTGTGCGCGGCACTCCCTCTTTTTAGAGGCTTTAGCCTGTGCGGGGCGCGCAGCGCGCCGCATCAGAAACCACCCGCTATGCGGGTGGGGCCAAACGGCTTTACAAAGCCGCCCCCTCGCCGGACACTTGCGATTGTTCAGGCCGCAAGGAATCCGAGTCGA